>NZ_FR890718.1:0-30063 GCF_000435935.1 Ruminococcus sp. CAG:57
ACTTTGCTTTTAGCCTGGGCCTTTGAGAAACTAAAAAAGTTTATGCATAATATGACAAAACCCTCCTAATGTCTAGAAGGGTTCTATGGAGCTGGAAACGTGACTTGAACACGCGACCTGCTCATTACGAATGAGCTGCTCTACCAACTGAGCTATTCCAGCATATATTAAATTTTTCTGTTAGCTTATTTGATCCGCCGCCGTGTCGCTTTATCAACAACCCACGACCTGCTCATATACGGTCAGAAATATAGTCGCCTTGCTCGGCTGTCGCTGTCGCAATTCTCCTTATTTCTTCCCTTCGCAAGCTCCCTTCATCTGCCTCTGGCAGCGGTCGCTTGCTCAGCAAATGAGCTGCTCTACCAACTGAGCCATATCAGCACATCAGACCTAAGTATTATACACCAAAACCACACATTTGTCAACATCAATTCAAGATTTTTTTCAAAGCTTTGCAAAATCCCTATCAAATAGTCATATCATATGTAGCTTGTGAGTATAATGTATGAAATAAATACGTTTTCTTTCTACATCGTTATTTTGCACAATAAAAAAACGCTGAAATATGCTTAAACGTTTCAAAATATCTTCGCAAACACCGAATATTCCAACTTTTCCGATCAAATGACTATCATATTTTCATATCAAGACAATATTTTAACTATATCATATGTCACAACACACTTTTCAACAATTATTATTCGAAAACGTTTAATGAATAAAGTTCTTTAATGGTTTTTGTAATTTCACATAACATAATTGTACACAAAAGAAATGTTTATATACATTTTTCACATACCACACAGCCTGGTTTCATATACCCCTCAGAAAACGCAGTGCATTTTCGCAGCTTTTTGATTAGCCTGTCAGTTTCTTTGTAACAAATCGATTACAATTATCCAAATGGCATTGTTAAAATGCACAAAAGTAAAGTTGAAAAATTGGCTAAACCTCCATAATTTATTACAGAGGGCATAAAAATGTGAAAAAAGACTTGAAATTATGCCGAGAATATTGTATATTTTTATTAACGGAAACGTTTGAAATAAGTTTTCACGGAAAACATCAAGCGTAAACGTTTAAAATCTACGGAAAGGCGGAAATATCATTGGTTTCCTTAAAAGACATTTCCGTTCGTTGCGGAGTATCCGTCGCAACCGTAAGCAAAGCCCTCAACGGCCATAAGGACGTAAGCGAGGCAACAAGAGAAAGACTTATGAAAGCCGCCAAAGAAATGGGCTACTTCCCAAATTCTCAGGCAAGAGCTTTAAAGACCAACAGGACCTATAATCTCGGGGTCATGTATCTCGACGAAGCAGGAAGCGGTCTTACCCATGAGTTTTTCGCAAAGGTGCTTGACAGCTTTAAGACTACGGCTGAAGCAGCAGGATATGATATAACCTTTATAAATAGAGATGTGGGCAAGCAGAAAATGTCTACATACGAACATTGCAAATACCGCAATGTTGACGGTGTTATCATTGCCTGTACGGATTTTACGTCGCAGGACGTGTACGAGGTGATAAACGGAGATATACCAGTGGTCACGATCGACCACATCTTCGATTGCAGAACAGCGATCATGTCCAATAATGAAAAAGGTATGGAAGAGCTTATCAACTATGTGACGAAGATGGGGCATAGGAAGATCGCTTTTATCCAGGGCAACAGATCGGCAGTAGCCGAAAGACGTCTGGCAGGCTTCTATAAAGCTTGTATGACAAGAGGAATTTCAGTTGATCCCGATTGGATACTTAACGGTGATTATCACAACCCTGATCTGACTTATAAGCTGACAAAAGAACTTCTTAGCAGAGAGAACAAACCGACCTGCGTTTTCATGCCCGATGATTATTCAGCAATGGGAGCTTTCAATGCAGTCAAGGAAATGGGTCTTTCAGTACCGGAGGATATCTCGATAGTGGGCTACGACGGAATAGCTTATTCACAGCTTCTCTCTCCAAAGCTTACGACTTATCTTCAGGACACAGACCTTATCGGTGTAACAGCCGCAAAACAGCTGGTATCACTGATAGAAAACCCACAGACCACCTTTAAAGAGGTGATAACAGTCGACGGAAAGCTGCTGGAAGGCGGTTCGGTAAGCGACATCAATTAATTCAAGGCATTAATTTTCCGCAGAAATGCTGCGGAGCAAATCAAATAAACTAATGCGATTTTAAGGAGGAAAATTATTATGGCAAATCTTAAGAAAGTACTTGCAGGTTCATTGAGCCTCTGTCTGGCAGCTTCAATGTTCACAGCTTGCGGCAACACAGATTCATCTTCAACATCTGACAAGAATGGCGGCAGCACATCAAAGGCTGGCAACAACACAGGCATCAACAACAGCTCTGACAGAGTAAACACAGCTGAGCTTCACGGTGTGGATTCATCAGAGGATTCAAAGAAGACTCTTACAATTTACTGCTGGAACACAGAGTTCAAGTCAAGACTTGATAAGTACTATCCACAGGGTACATCAAACGAGCTTACATACAACGAGCTTGCTGATGGTTCTAAGGAGATCGCAACTATCAACGGCGTTAAGCTGAACTGGGTACAGGTTGAAAACGAAGGTAACGCTTACCAGACAAAGCTGGACGAGGCTCTTAAGGGTCAGCAGGACAGCACAGAGAAGGTAGATATGTTCCTTATGGAAGCTGACTACGCTCTGAAGTATGCTAACGGCGACGTTGCACTTTCTATTCAGGACCTCGGCATCACAGACGACGATATGTCACAGATGTATCAGTACACAAAGGACGTTGCAACAGATACAAAGACAGGCGAGCTGAAGGGTGTATCATGGCAGGCAACTCCAGGTCTGTTCCTCTACAACACAAAGATCGCTGAGGACGTTCTCGGCACAAGCGATCCAGAGAAGGTTCAGGAAGCTGTTAAGGATTGGGATACATTCACAGCAACAGCTCAGAAGATGGCTGACAAGGGCTACAAGATGGTATCTGGTTTCGATGATACATACAGATGCTTCTCAAACAATATGTCTAGCCCATGGGTAACAGACAACAAGATCACAATTGACCCACAGATCAAGGCTTGGGCTGACCAGACTAAGGAATACACAGACAAGGGCTACAACAACAAGACTTCCCTTTGGGACGATGCTTGGGCTGCTGGCCAGAAGATCGACGGTGGCGTATTCGGCTACTTCTTCTCAACATGGGGCATTCCTTTCACACTTCTTCCAAACACAGTTGACGAAGAGATCAAGGCTGATGGTTCAAACGCTAAGGAAGGCAACGGCGGTTATGGTCTCTGGAAGGCTTGCTCAGGCCCACAGGCTTACTACTGGGGCGGTACATGGATCTGCGGCGCTATCGACTCCGATAACCAGGATATCGTTGCTGATATCATGAAGGTTATGACTTGCAACAAGGACGTAGCTAAGGCTATCACTGAGGGCGAGCAGGACTACACAAACAACAAGGCTGCTATCAAGGAGCTTATCGACGGCGGTTATACAAACGCATTCCTCGGCGGACAGGATCACCTTGCACTTCTTACAGAAGCTGCTGATAAGATCTCCCTCGAGAACAAGCTTTCTGCTTATGACCAGGGCTGCAACGAGAAATTCCAGGGTGCTATGAAGGACTACTTCCTCGGCACAGTTGATTCATATGAGGCTGCTCTTGAGAACTTCAAGAAGAACATCACAGACCTCTATGGTAACCTTACTTGCGATTTCTAATCGTATAAAAAAACAGTATCTAATTAAATATAGGGGGTGGAGGTTATCCCCCCCTATTATTTATTAATCTCACGAAAGGAATAGGTATACTTATATGAAGAGAAAAAGCATAAGCTATGCCAAGTGGGGATATGTTTTCCTTATCCCATTCTTTGTAGTTTACATCATCTTCTCACTATATCCTCTGTTCCAGACTTTCTATTACAGCTTTACAGACTATGTTAAGGATCAGGGCTCTATCGGCGGTGGTTGGACAAGACAGGCTGTCGAAGTAACACCGACATTCTGCGGTTTCGATAACTATTCAACTATATTCACATCAGGAAGTGATCTGCTTCAGTCATTCTGGAATACGATCATCATGTGGATAGTAGGATTTATCCCACAGATCGTTATCTCTCTTATCCTTGCAGTATGGTTCACTGACCTTCGTCTTAAGATAAAGGCTCAGGGATTCTTCAAGGCTGTTATCTATCTTCCAAACGTAATCATGGCATCTGCTTTTGCATTTCTGTTCTACAGCTTGTTCAGCAGAGGCGGCGCTATCTATGATCTTATCAAGGTACCACTCCTTGAAAGCGTTTGGGGATCAAGAGGTATAGTTGGACTCATCAACTTCATACTTTGGTATGGTAATACAACAATTCTTCTTATGGCTGCTATCATGGGTGTTGATACATCACTCTATGAGTCAGCACAGATCGACGGTGCAACTTCCAGCCAGACATTCTGGAAGATCACAATTCCGCTCATCAAGCCTATCATGTCATATGTTCTTGTAACATCACTCATCGGTGGACTTCAGATGTACGACGTACCTGCCCTCCTCACAAAGGATATGGGTAACCCTAACGGAAAACTTAAGACCGTCGTAATGATAATCCAGGCAAATAAGCAGGGCGACATCGGTAAGGCGTCTGCACTCTGCGTAATAATCTTTATCGTTTCCGCTATTATCGGACTTGCACTTATGTTTGCATCTGCTGACCATGACGGAAAGAAGAAAAAGAAGAAAAGGGGGTAAGCTGAAATGCCAAGAAGTACTGAAATAGTTGGTGAAAAGACAAATAGTACTGGTCTTATCATACATAGGATAATAGCTTATGTTGTCCTTGTTCTTTTGGTCGTTGTTTCACTTTTCCCATTCTATCTTTTGATAATCAACGCAACACGAGGCAGATCACAGGCAGGTATCAGATGGTATCCTGACCACTTCCTCGCAACAAACTTCAAGAACCTTTTCAGCGGTTCAACAGCCGTAGCATACGGAAGCGTATGGCGTTCACTGGCTAACTCACTGTTCATATCAGCTTGTGCTTCATTGCTCAGCGTATACTTCTCAGCACTGACAGCATATGCAACACACGTTTACCAGTTCAAGCTGAGAAAGTTCGCAGATATGTTCATTCTCATCGTAATGATGGTTCCAACACAGGCTTCAGCTATCGGTTTCTACCAGTTCATGAACAAACTCGGCTGGACAGATACTTATATTCCGCTGATCATTCCTGCTGTCGCAGCACCAGCTACATACTACTTCATGAAGCAGTATATGGCGTCTGCACTTCCGCTTGAGATCGTAGAAGCCGCCCGTATCGACGGCTGCGGAGAGTTCAAGACCTTCAACAAGATCGTTACTCCTATCCTCAAGCCTGCATTCGCAGTTCAGATCATCTTTACATTCGTAACAAACTGGAACAACTACTTTATGCCAAGACTTATTCTTACATCAAAGAGTAAGTACACAATCCCTCTGGTACTCAACGCAATGCGTTATGCAGGACCACAGGAGAAGGACGTGGGAATGTTCAGCTTGTACATCGTACTTGCTATCCTCCCTGTAGTAATTGTTTACCTTTGTCTTTCAAAGTTCATCATTCGTGGTGTTGCTCTGGGAAGCGTAAAGGGTTAATACGAAGCTTCAAACAGCGTACAGTTTTTCTGTACGCTGTTTTTTTTTTCTATTCATTCCTTACTTCTCTTGCCTATTCACATAAAAGCTTCGTTTGCATACCTTTGCTATTGACCGTTATCTCCATTCTGCTCACTCTTTTTCCATTTACGCCATATCCATTACAAATTATTTTATCCGTGATATCCTCGCCGCAATACCCCTCATAAGTGATATGCTCCACCAAATACTCCCTCTCTGCAAACTCTATCCTATCTTTAAGACCGACAACTACATTATTGAGCCACTGCTTATCAAGACCATAATACTTCTCCCTCGTGATACCATGTGGTATAGTTTTACCGCTTGAATAGCTATATCCATACTCCCCGTCCACGTTTTTCATATATATCTTCGACAGCATCGTTCTCGTATCAAGCTGTTTTCCGTATTCAATAATACGCTGAGTACCGATATTCACCGAAAGGATACTCAGCGACACATTGACCTGCCTGTCCCCTCTGATATATGCACGCCTGCCGTAAGCCTTGACCGCATATACGCCGATAGCCTCCCACAGTGTAGACTTCTCTTTGATGTTCACATAGTTCACAGTTTTAGTTCCACTCTCGTAGGTTATCTCGCTTGAGGGGCTATAGCTCTTCATAATATTTGTCAAACTCACCTTAGACCATACCCCGGGTTCAGGCTCGTTCTGCCCCAGCATAAGTGTTATCCCACGGCTTATAAGTTCAAGAACAGTTTTTCCGCCTCTCACCCTTGTTCTGATGTAATCCGCAGGACCGTAGTGCATACGCCTGCTGCCTATATAAAGTGCCACACGCCTGATATTGTTAAGATTTATGCTGTTATTCAGAACGACAGACGCTTTAAGTTCACTGTATGGCGTATAGCGGTCTTTCACAAGCCTTGCTGAAACAATGTTTCTATAGTCCAAATTACCACTGCCAATAAGTTCAAACCTGATGTATATCTTCGCCATTATTCCGCCCCCCTAAGCTTTATCATAAGGCTTCCGATCATCCTGTCAGGCTGAAAATCCATTTCTATCTCTGAGAGTATGTATCCGCTGTATAAGACCCCGTCTGCCGTGAAATTGATCGTCTTTCCTCCGTTCTCGCTTAGAGCAGCCCAAGCGTAAGCCTTGTCCGACGGAGCGATCCTGCCGCTGAACTGAAATATCTCCGCCGCCTTGCCTGAGATATTTCGCAAAATACCATTCACAGCCTTTGTTTCCTCCTGAATGTAACCTCCGCTTCGCTTAACTCCGTCCATGTAAAATGACCGTGTGCCAATGTCAAGCTTTATCTTTCTCTTTTTACTCACTTATATCCTCCTCACTGCAAATGCCGATACTAAGCTCTGCCTGCCTTTCGAGCCTGTGAAGGGGCAATGTCTGAACTGCGCCTCCAAGCTTTGCGCTCTTAACATTCAGAACCTCGCTTTTTGCAAGCTCCGCCATAACGCTTTCACACTTTTCCTGAAGCTCCTCCATGTCATCATATTTTCCTGCCTTGCCCATGAGCCGCAGGTCGATATGACATATATACTCAGTGTAAAGCTTTTTGCCGCCCTGCCCAATGACTTCATCGACCACATCATAGCCTTTAAGTCCATAGAAGCCAATTGCTTCCCCACTGTGCAATAGACTGTCAGCCGATGTGTATTCACCCATTGCAGTAAAGCCTGCTCCGTCAAGTATCTTTTTTATCTCTGCCGCCATTTCTGTCCAAACTGTCATGGCTCGTCCTCCTTCCTAATATGCGATAACGGCATTGAATACAAAGCCGTCCTTTGAGAAAAATCTTTCCGCCCTTGAAACTGCGCTGTCACGAAGCTCTCTTGCCGCCTTTATCCTGTTCTCCTCGTCAAAAGCCTCCACCGCCTTGCCCTGTGCCGTAAACATGACCTTGTATTCAGCGGCTTTCAGACAAATAAATCTGTAAAAGACCTCCGCTGCCGCCGCAAATTCGCATATAGCCGTCCCACCCTCAGCGACCATTCGCTCCTGGTCAACAGCCTTTTCCATTTCGTCAGCACACACCGTTATAAGCCCTGCATACACCTCAGCCGACGTGCTGTCAAGTCCGCTTAGCTCCATGAAATTGCTCTTTACATTGTCTTTGCTTATTGCCATTTTCCTGCTCCTTTCAAAAAATATACCCGCCCACCGTCCCTTTTTTTCATTATCCTCTCAGCTTACTTTGTTGTTTTCAGCGTCTTTACAGCACCGCTCGTAAGTACAGAGAAACCTGCAAGCACTGAGCAAACGATCTCGTTGCACTGATTAGTAATAAGCTTATCGTAGTCCACGATAACATCTCCTCCAAGCACCATTTCAACAGCACTGCTCTGGTCGATGCCCACAGCAATACCGCCTGTGAGCTGAGGGCATTTTACAAGCGTTACACCATATGGCGTCTGAACTGTGCCGCCTGCCATATAGTCGCCAATGCAGTATTTCATCTCGTCCATAGCAAGGATCTTAGCCATAACAGCAGGAGTACAGATCATGGTCGTCATGTTAAACTCGCCCATGGAAGCCCAAAAAGCCGCCAGATCAGCGTAAGTAAGCTCACTGCCAATAAGAGTCTGAGCTGTAATACCTCTTGTTATCTCAGTCATAGCAAAGCTGTTCACATCTCTGCTTATAGTCGCTCCAAGGTTTCTCAGCACCACGCCGAAAGCCTCAAGCTTCTGCTTCCTTACAGACTCAAAAGAACAGTTAAGACGTCTTGCAAACTTTGTGAGAGTCTTACTGTTGGTGCTAAGTCTGACAGTTGTCATAGGCACATTTCCACCCTCTGCCACAACGTCAGTTGAACCTGACTTTGTAACGTTCAGACCTCTGAAATCCACTCCGTCAGTGTATGAAACAGCCGCCGCTACCTTGCCCATGATAGAAGCCTCGTCCATGCCCTGCTTGACAGTGCGTCTTATGTACTCAGGAAAAAGCACTGCCGACTCAGTGGAAATGAAGAATTTTTCCACTCTGTCAGAATTTGCACCCTTTACCTTGATGTCAAAACGCTTGAGCTGTCTTTCAAAAGCGTCAAGACCTTTAAGCTCGGTGTTCTCATAGTTTGCGTCAGGATCAAGCTCAGCCAGCGCCTGTGTGAATGTCTTGCCTGTGATAGAATAAAGTCCCTTTTCAAGTTTGATATTGTTGTACATATTATTTTCTCCTTTTCGATAATTAAATTTGTCCGATTTTTTTGTACTGATTTTCGTATCATCGAAAACCATTTGTCTTTTCGGGTGAACACTGTTCGCCCCTACAGTGATGATATCACATTCTGGCATTTAAGCCCCTATCTCCACATTGTCATCGCCCCCTTTCACATCTGTCCCTTACATCTTGTAATCCCCCGTGATAAAGCTCTCCCTTTCGGCTTTGTAGACCTCCTCATTCTCAGCCGCCTGCTTTTCAAGCCTGCCACGGAAGTCAATAAGCTCCGTAACTGTCATAAGCTCCGCAAGTTCTTTCACACGCTTTGCACTCATAAAAGGCTTGCAGAAATAGCTGAGCCTTAAAACGTCCTTTTCAAAAGCTTCCCTCGCAAGGGCAAGCTCATAGCTCTTGTCGGTGCTTTCCTGTTTCTCCTTTAAGGCAAAACGCTTCGTTACCCCTGCATTCACCTGTGCAGGCACTGCCACGAACGACCACTCGTAAGCGTCAAGCGGCTCGTCAAGAATGTGATAACACAGCTTACCGCCGTATTCACCGCCCTTTTCATGGTCACAGCCGCCCTTGTACATATCCGCTCCGCATACAGAGCAAAGCTTCTTTTTCATGGTGCAGCTAACGGATACCTCTTTCTTTATTCCGCCCTGGATCTCGCTTATAAGGTCGCCGTTAGAAGCAGTTCGCACCATGTAAGCCTTTGCCATAAGCCTGCGGTAGACCTCTCCGTCTGTCGTAGTTTTCTCAGGCAGAGTTTCCACCCAAGTGTCGAATATTCTGGCAGTCTGCTTTGAGCTTTTAGGGTCATGGTCGAAAATACCCGTTCTGCCCTTAAAAAGCTCCGCAAGCTTCTCCAAAGCGCCTGATGAAAACTTTTCACCATCTCTGTCAATGTCATTGTCACAAAGCGCCACCCTGAAAACAAAGACCTTGTCCTCCGTGAGCGGCTCTCTCGCATAGCCGTTTATCTTTTCAAGCTCCTCGCCTGATACTGTTTCGCTCATTGCATTTCCTCCTTTTTTCTCTCGTTCTCTACCCTTTCGTTTTCAAGCTCCGCCGCCTTAGCCTGCGCATTGTAAAGCCTTGACTTCGCCAACGCTTCCTCGTCCTGAAGATTTATGTTGTCCCACTCTATCTCCACCCCACAAGCATATCCGTTAAGCCTTAAAAACGCCTCGCATATCTCTCTGAGTATAGGTTCAAGCAGTCTGCGGTAATATTCAAGCTCGCTTGTGAGGATATCCGATTGCTGTGCAGACATTCGCTCAGTGGTTGACCAGTTCAGCCCAAGCAAAAACGGTGGTATTGAAAGCTTCGCTACAAGCTGTTCCATAAGCTGTCTGACAGGTATCTCCGTGTCTATCATCTGATTGTCAGCGCCTATGACCTTTATGTCCACATCGCCCACAGCTACAAAATCCTGCACCGAGCCGTTTCGTGAAGCCCTCATGCCTCTGCTCCATTCCTGAGCTATCTGCTCTGCACGCTCCTTGGCTCTCGCCCTGTCGCTCTCCCCCTCAGGGTGATAAGTCACCGCATATCGTACATTTCCTACCCTGTCGAAGTTCTGCCCCATGCACTCGTAAATTCGCATAAGTATCTCGCTCAGCGCAGGCAATCCACGGAGTATAGACACTCCGTCAGGGTGCTTAGGACTAGGATTGAGCGCCGTGTAAAGCAGTTTTTCAGGACTTCTTACCGGTATCTCCTCACCGCTTCCCATGTAAAAAATACGTTTTTCAAAAGCGTTCCTGCCCTCACGCACTCTGTACAAAGTCGGGTCGCCAACATATATCCCCTTGACCTTGCCTGTCCTGTGATCTGCATATATCCTGCCTATCGCCTTGCCATATGTAAGCAGTGAATCCAGATACATATCCGCAAAAGTGTAAATGGACTTTCCCGACACCCCCACGGAAACCTCTCTGCAAAACCTGTCAAGCTCCACCTGCGCCCTCTCGTCGCAAGCCGTAACCTTAAAGCCCCCTGTGAGCCTTATTATCTTGCCGAAACAAGCGTCGATAACAGGAACGTTCGCCCTGAGTGCGTCATAAAGCTCCTGCTGAAAAACCCCCTCAGGCGCAAGCCTGTAATGAAACCCCGACTCTCTGTCAGAGCCTGCCGTGTTCGGCACAAATTCACGGACCTTCTTTCTGAAAATACTCATTTTCTCTCCTTTCTTTATGTACGTTTTTTTGTACTAATGCTCAACTGTCAGTACAAAAAAGTCGTCCTTTTCACGTCCCAGACATTCTGCTGCAAAGTATCTCATATCGTCCATGGCGTGATCGTTCTCTTTCACAGGTGCGTCCTTTCCTGCCTTATCGTCCCAGCGGTAAAGATTTATCTCACGAAGCGTATCACGACACCTGCGGTTTATCCTTATCCTGCCGTCCTTTATGCAGTCCGACACAAGCCTGACACCCGAAACAACGTCGTTCTTTGCAGGCTGAACAGTGAATTTTCCATGCCTGCGTATGCACTGTATGAACGAAGCCGCCGAGGGGTCGCAAATGACCTTTTCGATGCAAAGCCCGTCGGCAAGCTCTTCAAGCCCCTTGTAATGCTCCTCGTCAGTTTTCTGCATACCTTCACGGCGAGAATCATAGTAATACTCCCTGAGTCTGTACCATACTCCGCCACTCTCGCCCCAAAGCCCGAAGCTTGAAGGATTTACAGTGCCGTAATCACAGCTTATTACATACCGCTCGCACTGTATATCCCCCTCAAAGACGTTTTTCTCCTCGTCGAACATAGGGTAAACAAGCCCCTCTGCCGCCGTCCATTTGCCAAGCACAAAACGCTCATAAAACGTCCCCGTATATATCCTGTGATAGCGTTCTATCACCGCCCGGTCAAGGGTCGGATTGTCCTCCAGCACAAAATGTCTGTAGATAAGTCGTTTTTCCTCCGCCTTGTCTATCCACTCTTTCTTGAACCAGTGGTAAGGATTGTCAGGATTGCAGTTGAACCACAGCTTGCTCCCCGCCACCGAACACCTTGCCACAGCCTGCTCTATAAAGCTTCTGGGCATAAGAGCCGCCTCGTCAAGAAGCACCCCCGCAAGGGTCACGCCCTGGATAAGAGAGGGCGAGCCTTCGTCCCTGCCGCCAAAGTAGTAAAACCTGTTTTTCCTGCCGCAGAAGCTCACGTCCATATAGTTCTTTGACGTGACCTCCACAGCCGTCATGCCCATGGCTTTCATATACTCCCTGAGCGCAGGCAGGATATTCCTTTTCAGCGACACGATAGTTTTTGAGCATAGCCCAAAAATGCACTCGTCAAAATTAGTCATCGCCCATGTCATAAAAGACGCCGACAAACAAAAGGTCTTGCCCGATCTGACCGCACCGTCACAGATTATCCCGTCGTAATCACTAAGCTCCCGTGCCGTCCACCATCTGAAAACAAACCTCTGATTTTCCGACAGCCTTGTTATTTTCACAAGCTATCACCGTCCCTGCCGTAAATGCTCTCGATAAGTCGCTTCGACTCACCGCCGCCGTCAAGCTGAGGCGCAAGCTCCCCAAGCTTTTCCAAGGCTTTCTGCCTGTCAAAAAACTTGATCTCCAAAACGTTCTTTCCGCTGATCTTTATCTCACTCACATTGAAAAGATCCATGCCCATGATGTCCCTTGCCGTCATGTTCTCAGCGTCAAAAACAAGCTTTACAGCGTCATTCACCGCCCCGAAAGCTATCCTGTTAAGCCCTCGCTTCACATAAGAAAGGGTGTCGCTGTCAGCCTCCTCCAGCTTTTTAAGCTCCGCCTCCGTTTCTGCCGAGTGCAGAAGCTCAAGCCCCCTGTCCTCAGCCTCCTCCGCCCTTGCACCGGTGTGCAAAGCCGCTTCACGAAGATTTCTCAGATAGAAGAAAAATCTCGCAAATCTTTTCTGTTCGCCTGCCATATCGTTCCTCCTTTTTTAATTTCTGCGAAAGATGTACCACCGTATCTTAACGGCTCTCAAAAAACATCTCTCACTTATCCCGAAAAACGCCCCTTTTGTTGCATAAAAAATGCAACAATTGCAGAAATGTTGTCAAATTAAATCATTTATCATTTGTTTGCATAAATCGTCCTGCCCAAAACTGTGCAAAAGCCACATACTTTCATGAACAGAAAAACTATTGGTAAAAAAGAAATACTTTTATTTTTTAGGACGTTTCGTACCCTTACTGCACCTTATTTCAGACAAATATGTAAGTCATGCGAAACTTTCAATATACCTTATGAAAAAAAGTATATATTACTTGACAAAAGCCGAAAAAATAGTACAATAGTAAGTGTATGACACAAATTTGAAGAACAACGCAGGAGGTAAAAATATGAAAATGAGAGGTATCTATTCCTCAGTAACAGATATCAGACGAAAAGTCTTTACAGAGGTGGCAAGACTTGCCTATGAAGAGGGCGATTATGCCGAAAAAATCGCAGAGCTTCCTTATAAGATAGTACCGGGAAGCAAGGCTGTTTACCGTGAGTCTATCTTCCTTGAAAGAGCTATCGTTGAAGAAAGGCTCCGTCTTGCTATCGGTCTGCCCCTAAGACCGATCGAGGAGCATAAGTCTGTGGCTGACGGCATTGAAGAAAGTGCGATCGCAGAAAAGTATTACGATCCACCGCTTGTAAACATAATCAAGTTTGCCTGCAACGGCTGTCCTGAAACTCATTATCATGTTACCGACTGCTGTCAGGGCTGTCTTGCGCACCCATGTCAGGAAGTCTGTCCAAAGGGTGCCATAACCATCAAGCATGGCAAGTCAGTAATAGATCAGTCTAAGTGTATAAAGTGCGGCAGATGTCAGAGCGTCTGTCCATACAATGCAATAAACAAAATGGAAAGACCATGCGCAAGAGCCTGCGGCATGGACGCTATCGGCTCAGACGAAGAGGGCAAGGCAAAAATAGATTATGACAAGTGCGTATCCTGCGGAATGTGTCTTGTAAACTGTCCATTCGGCGCTATCGTAGACAAGGGACAGATATTCCAGCTTATAACAGCAATGAAGAAAAAGAAGAAGGTCATCGCTATCGTAGCACCTGCATTTGTAGGTCAGTTCGGACCAAAAGCAAGCCCTGAGAAGCTCACAGCGGCAATGAATAAGCTTGGCTTTGCAGACGTGGTCGAGGTAGCAATAGGTGCAGACCTTTGTTCCATCGAGGAAGCAAAGGACTTCATGAGAGAAGTTCCTGAACATCAGCCATTCATGGCGACATCATGCTGTCCTGCATGGTCAGTAATGGCGAAGAAGCTTTTCCCTACCCTTGCCCCATACATTTCAATGGCTTTGACCCCAATGGTACTTACAGCAAGAATGCTCAAAAAGGACGATCCTGACGCTTGTATCGCATTTATCGGACCATGTGCGGCAAAGAAGCTTGAAGCTTCAAGACGTACTATCCGCAGCGACGTAGACTTTGTGCTTACCTTTGAGGAACTCATGGGAATGTTCAATGCCAAGGGTGTAACATTTGAAGACATTACAGATGAAGAAAAGGTAGATCTTTGCGAGGGTACAGGTGACGGACGTGGCTTTGCAGTAAGCGGCGGCGTAGCAAAGGCAGTAGCAGACGTTATCCACAAGCTTGACCCAGAGCGTGAGGTCAAGGTAGTATCAGCGCAGGGACTTAAAGACTGCCGCAAGCTTCTCACACTTGCGAAAGCGGGCAAATATGACGGCTATCTTCTCGAGGGCATGGCTTGTCCGGGCGGCTGTGTAGCAGGTGCAGGAACGCTTCAGGCGGTAGAAAAGAGCACAGCGCTTGTAAACAAATATGTAAAGGACGCACCTTTACAGAACTCTCTCGACTCCAAATACGAGATCAATCTTGATCTTATCACCGAGTCGCATGATGACAAATAAGAGATAGAATTGAAACGGGCAGCGTTATGCTGTCCGTTTTTTTGTACTGTCACTCGCCGTGACGGGCATTTTACGCCATACATTGTGGTATAAAACACTTTTTCACCGCTTTTTGAATTCGTATAGAATACTACACATTGCAATTATCACACACCCCCTGATACCCCCACAAACGGCAGTAGGGGCGAACAGTGTTCGCCCGTCGAAGAAACAAGCCCACGATTATATCATTGTTGGATAGAACTGAAAACTATCCAATCACATCTTCAGGGTAGCGACGCAATATTCTCCACACGGCACGTCTACACAACATTGTGATAAATTCAAACCTTGCCGTTCCCCTAAACGGGACGTCGAGAGCGCCGTCCCCTACAATGCTGAATTTACAGCAATTTCTGAGCATGGGCGAACGCTGTTCGCCCCTACAAATATTCGTGCAAGTTTCTGTCACCGCAAAATCGTTTCGCTCGGTACTTTATTTTACTTCATGCTTGTAATTTTCTTTGGATTGCTATGCCAATTCCTCATTCCTCACTCCTCACTCCTCACTTAAACTCCCCTCCCCCCTTGATTTTTCCCGTAATATGTAGTATAATAAATGAAATAGTGCATAATAACAGAAAAATTCTTACAGAGAGGATCTTTATAAAATGGAAATAATCAATAAGTCCGATGAAAAACTCCTTGCAGAATATGAACAGTTCGCAAGCACCAGCAAATACGGCAATTTCATGCAATCCCTCAAATGGCCGAAGGTAAAGGACAACTGGGGCTGGGACGCTGTTATCTCCCGTGACGCTGACGGCAATATCCGTGGAACTTGCCTTATCATAATCAAAAAAGTGCCTATTTTCGGTGTTACTTTTATGTATGCCCCTCATGGCCCTGTTTGCGACTGGTCTGATAAAGAGATCATGACCGACCTTTTCGAGGGCGTAAAGGTGCTTGCAAAGAAATACAAATGCTACCAGTTTATGTGGGACCCTTGTTTCGAGGAGGGCGACGACAAGTGTACAAAGCTTATCGAGGACATGGGCTTCAAGCACATACACAAGGCGGCTGAGCTGACCACTATTCAGGCTCGTAATAACTATATGCTCAGAAATATCGAGGGCAAGACCCCTGACGAGGTCATGGCGACTTTCAAACCTGACTGGAGAAACCGTATCAGAAAAGCCCCTAGAAAGGGCGTTTACTGCAAGGCTTGCGGCACTGAGGCTCTTGACGATTTCTACCCTCTCATGCAGGCAACAGGTATCAGAGATGGCTTCTCTATCCGTTCAAAGGAGTATTTTGTAAAAATGCTCAATGGTCTTGGTCCTGAACACTGCCGACTTTTCATGTGCTATGTTGACGAGGACGGCAAGCAGATACCGTTGTCAGGTGCAGTAACAACACAGTATGCAGGCAAGACCTGCTATGTTTACGGTGCTTCCGCAAACCACCACAGAAACCTCTACCCTAACTATCTCATGCAGTGGACGATGATAAACTGGGCTTTGGAGGGCAAAAACTATATCTATGATTTTCAGGGCATACCATTCTACAACGATGAAACAAACCCTAACTACGGCGTATACAAGTTCAAAAAGGGCTTTAACGGCGAGGTCGTTACCTATGAGGGCGAATTTTTCTACATTTTCAAGCCTTTCATGAAGAAAGTCGTAGACTTCTGTGAAAAGATAGTTATGGATAGACACGAACGCAAAAGACAGAAGCTTCTCAAAAACAGAAATAAGGATATGCAGTAGACGGCAATAGATTAAATTTAAAAATTTTTGAACAGTTTATACATTTTTACCCATTCTTTACACAGACAACATTTGATTTTTACTTATATGTGATATGATTTACAAAGAGGTGAGCAAGGTGCATAAAGGCGTTATAAGGACCTTGTGGCTCATTGCCGCATTGAGCCTGGTGCTGAGTTATGCTGTGATGTGCATTGCATGGCTTTCAAAGGGCTGCCGCTATGGAGCGCAGTTTTGCATAAACGTTTTTATGAGAGCGCTTCCTCTTTGTCTTATATTCCTGTGCATCGTCGAGCTTGCAGGGCTTTTCATATGGGTCTTCAAAATAAAAAAGCTCGAAAGGCTCTACGCTAAAAAGGGCGGCTGTGACGAATATTTTGAGCTTCTTGAAAAATATCTTCTCAGACAGAACAAAGATAAGGGTCATGGACTTTTGAAGCTTGCCGCTGTTTACATTTCAGAAAAACGCTTTGAAAACTGTTTTCTCACACTTGACCGTATAGCTTTTGATAAGCTTACCCCCTCAGATCAGAACAAGTATTTTGAACTGCTTCTTTACGGCAGACTCATGTCAGGTGATATTTCTCAGGCAAACGAGATATTTGTTTCGGCAGAGCATTACTTCAAGCGAGGTCTTCTCGATAAACGCAATGGGCAAATGCTTTTCACCATTGGTCTGCTAGAATATTTCAACGAACGCTTTGAAGCAGCGGTGAAGTTTTTTGACAGCGCAGAGAAAAGCCGTGACGCTGACAAGACGCTTCGGTGCAACTGTGAGCTTTACAAGGGCGAGTGTTTTCTCGCTCAGGGTGATGTGAGATCGGCAAAGGCTTCGGCTGAAAAAAGTGCGGCGCTCGTTAGTGACGATAAGCAGGAAGCACAGCTTGGAAATCTGATGACACAGGTAGAAAAAGCTTACATCAGAACAAAAGAAAAGTCTGCTGATACAAAAGCAGACAACACCACGGAAGGAGGATATGCCTTTTAAGGCATAGAAACAAGTATGATAATAAACGCACTCAGAGGCTTTTGCATGGCTCTTGCGGACAGCGTTCCGGGAGTTTCAGGCGGAACTATAGCGTTCCTGCTGGGCTTTTATGACAGCTTCATAAATTCCCTTAACGACATAATGGGACGTGACAATGCAAAGCGTAAAAAAGCATTTTTCTTTCTTATAAAGCTTGGTGTGGGCTGGGTGATCGGTATGCTTCTTGCAGTAAGCGTTCTTGCCAACGTGTTTGAAAGCGGAATCTACAAGGTAAGCTCGCTGTTTCTGGGCTTTATCATTCTGGCGATACCGGTCATGATAATGGAAGAAAAAGAGAGCATTAAGGGCAAATATTACAACATCGTATGGGCTGTTATCGGCATTGCTATCGTTGTGGGCATTTCCCTTATAAATCCCTCCGGCAGCGGTGCTGACGTTTCTCACATGAATATAGGCACAGTGATATTCGTTGTTCTTGCAGGAATGTGCGCAATATCTGCAATGGTGCTTCCTGGCATTTCAGGCTCCACCATACTTCTCACATTCGGTCTTTATATGCCTGTTATCACGGGAATAAAAGAGTTTCTTCATCTGAATTTCGAGTATTTCGGACTGCTCTGCTCTTTGGGTATCGGCATTATCCTTGGGGTGTTCATTACACTCAGGCTTATCAAAAAGGCTCTTGAAAAGTTCAGAAGCCAGACTATCTATTGCGTTATCGGCATGATGATAGGTTCACTGTACGCCATAGTTATAGGTCCTACAACGCTTAAAGAGCCGAAAAACCCTATGTCCTTCGGCACATTCAGCATCGTATTTTTTATCATCGGTGCGGCGATCGTGTTCGGTATTCAGGTAGCAAAGAGCGTGTATGACAAGAAACAGCTTGCAAAGGCTGAAGAAAAGATAGAAGAAGAATAAATATTATATCAAAACGAACGAATATATAAAAAGGCTCAATTTCTGCATCATAGAAATTGAGCCTTTTGCTGCAAATAACGCAAGTACACTTTTTCTGAACACATATTGTATGGCCTATATGCCCACCTAGCAAATTCATATTCTTGTGATTATATAAAAACTACCGCCCCTACTGTCCCCTTTTGCTGTTCATTCTTCCAAAATCAGCATTTTATACAATTGAACGCCTTGACAATTATGCAACTATACCATATAATAAAATTAGGCAAATGCAATATCCTGTATTATATTCCAAACATAATATGACAACTATTGCAGAAATAGCATATCAGCGTCTATGATTTCTACAAATCATACGCCTGCCCTATGTAGAAAGTGTTTAAATTTCAGGGGTGTTTGGCATTTTTTCTTGCAAAAATTGTCGGCTTGTGGTATAATTATCAGGAGCAGGGGCGTGTTATTCCCCAAAACGGGTGAAAACTATCCTTATTTCTCAAACGTTTTCGCCAATACAGTAATAAAGGTGCAGAGCGCAAAGCTCGACTTGAAAGTATATAGGAGGTAAAGATTTATGGCAAATAGTGCTGTAGAAAAAACAATTTCCACGCAGGAACTTAAAGAAAAGCTTCTTGACGTTCTTCACAACGATTTCCAGACAACACCTGAGGACGCTTCCGATCAGCAGGTATACGAGGCTCTTTCTAAGATCGTTGTAGGCATTCTTAAAGCTAAGAGAAGAAAGTTCACCGTTAAAACTCAGTCTGAGGGCAAGAAGAAGGTCTACTATCTTTCAATGGAATTTCTTATGGGAAGAAGCCTTAAGACTTCTCTTTATAACCTTGAAATGCAGAAGCAGGCTACAAAGGTCCTTAAGGACATGGGCATTTCTATAAACGGCATTTACGAGTGCGAGCCTGACGCAGGTCTTGGCAACGGTGGTCTTGGAAGACTTGCTGCCTGCTATCTTGACGCTCTTGCTGCCGACGGCTATCATGCTACAGGCTATTCTATCTGCTATGAATACGGTATCTTCAAGCAGAAGCTTGAGGACGGCTGGCAGACCGAGCTTCCTGACAACTGGCTCCCAGGCGGCTCTGTATGGCTCGTTCCTGTTCCGTCAAAGGCTGTCGAGGTTCGTTTTGACGGCGAGCTTAAGGAATACTGGGACAATCAGTATCACTGCGTAACTCACGAGAACTACACATCTGTTATGGCTGTTCCATACGATCTGTTCGTATCAGGCTACAACAGCGAAGCAGTTTCAAAGCTCAGACTTTGGAAAGCTGAAATGGCTGACTTTGATATGTCAATGTTCAATCAGGGCGACTATCAGAAGGCTCTTAGCAAGAACATCATTTCACAGGCTATCACAAAGGTGCTTTATCCTAACGACAACCACGCAGAGGGCAAGTCACTCAGACTTAGACAGCAGTATTTCCTTTGTGCTGCTTCTATCGGCGATATCGTAAATCAGCACATGAGCGTTTACGGCACACTTGACAATCTCCATGAAAAGGTAGCTATCCACATCAACGATACTCACCCGACACTTGCTATCCCAGAGCTTATGAGAGTTCTTCTTGATGATTGCGGCTATTCATGGGACAAGGCTTGGCACATCGTTACAAACACATTTGCATACACAAACCACACTGTAATGCCTGAGGCTTTGGAGAAGTGGGACTGCAACCTTCTTAAAAGCGTTTGTCCTAGAATCTTCTCTATCATTATCGAGATAAACGAGCGTTACTGCAAGGATCTTTGGGAGAGATACAAGGATCAGGCTAAGGTTTCACATATGTCTATCGTTGAGGACAACAAGGTGAAAATGGCTACACTTTGCGTACACGCTTGCCACAGCGTAAACGGCGTTGCAAAGATACACTCTGAGATTATCAAGAAGGAAACATTCAAGGACGAGTATCTTGACACACCAACAAAGTTCAAGAACGTTACAAACGGTATCGCATACAGAAGATGGCTTTATCAGTCTAACGAGGGTCTGACAGATCTTCTTTGCGAGAAGATAGGCGACGGCTTCCTCAAGAATGCCGCTGAGCTTTCTAAGCTTGCTGTATTCAAGGACGATAAGGACGTTCTTGACAGACTTGCAAAGATCAAGCTTGACAACAAGAAGAGTTTTGCAAAGTATGTAAAGAATCAGTACGGCGTTGTTCTCAACACTGACTCTATCTTTGACGTTCAGGTAAAAAGACTTCACGAATACAAGAGACAGCAGCTCAACGCTTTGAACATCATAGCACAGTACAACTACCTCAAGGCTAATCCAAACGCTGATTTTGTACCAAAGACATATATCTTTGCTGCAAAGGCTGCTCCTGGCTACTACATGGCAAAGCAGATCATCAAGCTTATCTGGAACATTTCTCAGGAGCTGAAAAAGGACAAGAAGCTCAACGAGAAGCTCAACGTTATCTTCCTTGAGGACTACAACGTATCACTTTCTGAGATACTCATGCCAGCGGCAAACATCTCTGAGCAGATCTCACTTGCTGGTACAGAGGCTTCAGGTACAGGTAACATGAAGCTTATGATAAACGGTGCTATCACACTTGGTACTCTTGACGGAGCAAACGTTGAGATACACGAGCAGGTAGGCGACGACAACATCATCATCTTCGGTATGAACGTTGACGAGGTAAATGCTTGCAAGTCAGGCTACAAGCCTATGGACATCTACAACTCCAACGCAGTTGTTAAGCAGGCTATCGACACACTTCAGTACGGCATCAACGGACAGCAGTTCAACGAGATCGCTGACAGCCTGAAGAACTCTGACCCATACATGGCTCTCAAGGACTTCGATTCCTACCAGAAGGCACAGGCTTACGCTTCTGAGTGCTACAAGGATCAGACAAAGTGGCAGAAGATGAGCCTTGCAAACATTGCAGGCGCAGGCATTTTCTCCGCAGACCGTTCTGTTGAGGACTACGCTAGAGATATTTGGGGTCTTTCAAAGTAATTTATTAATACAAAAAATTATCGGACAGTTGCTTGGTGCGACTGTCCGTTTTTTTGTACATATAACGCAATTCATAAAGCGATAGATTTGTAGGGCGACATAACGGGCGAGAATATCGGGACGTCGGGGGCGCCGTCCCCTACATTGTTTGTGCAATATTTATACAATGTGAAAATCAACATAAAAATAGTGACGTGCGAGAAAAGCGGGCTGTCGAGGACGCCAGCCCCTACAGAATTGCAAAAAAATGACGGTGCAAGACCGCCATTTTTCTTATATAAGCATATTTTAGTCCTTGTCAGCAAGTGCAAAATCTATCTTGCCGGAGTTTACATTTGCGTTTATCACCTTTACTCTGATAGGGTCGCCCACACGATATTCCATTCCGTTTGTAAGGTTTTTCAGGCTCACCATATCGTCGCAGACATACTCACCGTCAGGCATATTGTCCGTGTGAAGAAGTCCCTCGCAGGTGTCAGGAAGTGCGATAAAAAGACCGAACTCAACGGCTGAAACCACTGTTCCCTGAAACTCCTCACCGATATGAGCGTTCATATACTCAGCCTTGTAGCAATCCTCACAGCTTCGCTCCACCTGCATTGCGGTAAGCTCCGTCTTTGTGGACTGATCGGCTGAGGCGTTAACGAACTTGTTGAACTTTGTGGCGCACTCCTCTGCACTGCTGCCACTGAGAAAAGCTGACATTATTCTATGGATAGTCAGGTCAGGGTAACGTCTGATAGGCGAGGTGAAGTGGGCGTAATCCTCCAGCGCAAGTCCGAAGTGACCCACAGGCTCAGTGGAATATCTTGCCTTTGACATACTTCTCAGAACGATATTGTTCATGATAAGGTCGATATCAGTACCCTTTGCGGCTTTGAGTATCTCCGACATATCCCCAGGGCAAGCCTTTTCGCCCAGCTTATACTGGACGTTGAGCTTGACAAGCGCTTCTCTCAGGGATTCAAGCTTCTCGTCTGACGGCTCTTCGTGGATACGATAAACGAACGGCAGGTTATTATCCATGCCAAATCTTGCGGCACACTCGTTTGCAACAAGCATGAAGTCCTCTATTATCTCCTCGCTTCTTCCACGGGTACGCCTCTCAACGCCCACGCAGATATCCTCGTCATTGATGATAAGCTTGCTCTCAGAGGTTTCAAGCTCAGGACAGCCACGGTTTTTCTTGTTTTTGTACAAAATATCCGCAAGCTCCTTTATAATAGGAAGCTGACCTGAAACCTCGGCATATTTTTCTTTAAGTTCAGCATCGTCACTGCCTGCCAAAAGTGAATTTATCTCGGAATAAACGCCCTTTACACGGGAGCGGATAACACTTTTTGCAAACTTATACTCGGTGATGTTGCCCTGCTTGTCAAGCTCACAAAGGCATGAGAACGCAAGTCTGTCCTCATTCGGATTAAGGGAGCAGATGCCGTTTGAAAGCTCCTTTGGGAGCATTGGTATAACACGGTTTGCGTAATAGACGCTTGTGCCACGTTTGAAAGCCTCGTTATCAAGCTGTGACTTAGGCTGAACATAGTGGGAAACGTCGGCAATGTGAACGCCAAGGAGATAACCTGTTTTTGTTCGTTCAACAGAAATTGCGTCGTCGATATCCTTTGTATCTGCGCCGTCAATGGTGAATATCGGCTTGTCACGGAGGTCAAGGCGGTTGGGTATCTCCTCTTTTATCCTTGAATAATCAGACACTTCCCTAGCCTCATAGATGACCTCGCTTGGGAAAACAGGGGTCAGACCATTGACCTCAAGGACGCTCATTGCGCAGGCAGAGGCTTTCATGGAGCTTCCATAGCTTGAAACTATCTCGCAGACGTGTTCAGAGTGCCTGTTTCCACGCTTTGTGACCTGCGCCACCACCTTGTCACCCTCATGTAGCTCAAGCCTCATAGGGTTTTCAAAGGTCATTGCATATTTTGACAGCATATCAGGAACGATTTTCAGCACGCCGAACTCGCTCACAAGCTCCCCTGTGAACTTAGCAAAATTCTCCTCTACGATGCTCATGACCTCGCCCTCGGTGCAAGCTCCCTCGCCCTTGAACGTTCTCACAAGGACGATATCGTGTGGCATTGCGCCTTTGAGGTACTTGCCCACAACAAAAATTTCCTCGTCAGTGTCAAGATTTTTCACAAAGCCGTAGGTCTTATTGAGCCTTACCACCTCGCACTTGACGAATTTCTTAGGGTCAACGAGCCTTATGCCGAACTTATCTTCCATTATCTCGCCGTTTTTCTTCATTTTGTCAACGGTTTTTGTGAATTTTTCAAACTCAAAGCCCTTTCCTCTGCATGATCTCAGCAGTTCTTTGAAAGTCAGTGGCTTTTTGCCTGCTTTTTTTAACTTTGAGTATATTATTTTTCTGTAATCCAGTTTCATAAATTTCCTTTCTTTTACTTATATTCCAACGCTATGTATTCATCTCTGAACACAAAGCCCATTTTCTGTGCTATTGAAAGCGAGGTGAGATTTCGTGCGTCCCAGTGAGGTGTAAGCCCACGGCGTACACATTCCAGCAAAAACGCCGCCGCAGTTATCTGTGCAAGACCTTTCAGGCGGTATTCTTTACGGGTTGAAACTTCTATCTCAACGCCTTTATCGTAGTATGAAAACGCAGAAGTTCCGCTGACTATCCTGCCATTATCAGTGAGCACAAAGCCAAAGCCATGGGCTGAAAAGTCCGCAAAGTCTTTGAAATTGCACACAAAGGACTCCGACCACTGCTCTGTTAAAGCTTTCTTATAAAATTCCTCATCTATCATTGATAATCTAAACTGTCCCATATTTTGTGCTCTTGATACTGTTTCACGCAGTCTGTCAACATCAAAGCCGTTTTCAGGCGGACATGTGTGATATCTTTTCACCATTTCAAGCTGTCCGTCACAGGCACACAAAGCTTTTGCAAGCTCCTCGCTGTCAGGAACTATGACTGCGTTTTTGTTGTCGCTGCAAAATGTGAGCATATCAGCAGCACAGCTTTTATCCCCTGCGGCAAAATAAAAGTCGCCGCAGCATATGACCGCCGCCGTGGGTGCGGTTGTATCGTCGCAAAAGGCAGTGCCGAAAACGCCGTCAAAATAGGAGAACATCAGCGAGTCGTAAAACCCCGCAAAAAGCGGTCTTATCTTATTCTTTGCACCGTTTGCACATTTCATTACATTCTTTTCCCCGTTCTTACTTTCTGCAAAGAAAAAGCCCTGCACGGAGCAGGGCGGGCAATTATTTCTTGATCTGATAAATGATATTTACAGCAAGAGTTATCACGAATATCAGTATCGCACTTATCCTTGTCAGTCTGTTAAGCTTAGCGTCCTTGGTGTTTGAACCGTTCTTTCCATAGAAAGAATCGTTATATCCACCGCCGATAGCAGATGTAAGACCCTGCTCTTTGGTGTCCTGCGCAAGAACTACAAGTATGATAACGAGGCTGGCTACGATCAGCAGTGCGCCTGCAACGATCTCAATTACGCTCATTTTTGTTCCTCCAAAACATAATTATACATTTTAATATATTATAGCACACATCTTCTCAGATTGCAAGGGGTTTTCAGAATTTTTTCAATTCTTTTTCTTTTTATCGGTGCTTTCAGCCTTTGAGGTGGTATCTTTCTGCTTCTCCACCTGCTGGATAACTGTGACGTTTGACACGTCAAGACGTTTTTTCAGAAGCTCTGTGACAGTTTTGAGCTGTTCATCGGTAAGAGCCTTGTTCTCATATAGCACCACTGTTACGCCATTAACTGTTGTGGGGGAGCCTACTGAATGGCTGCTCATGTGACCGCCTGCCGCACCTGTTATGTTGGGATAAACGATAGCAAGCTCCTCGGCGATATCGCTCATGTCTATATCATAGCTCTGATAGCTGTCAAGCTGTGCCTTCAGATTTTCATTCTCGGCTTTAAGGTCGTCGTTTTCTTTCTGCGCTAGCACCTGTGCCACCTTGTTCTGTGTTTCCTCATCGTCGGCGTTCTTTTCAAGCATCTTTTCGACCTCGTCAGCGGTAACACCGCTTTCCACCTCGGTCTGTGTTATCACAAGCTTATAATCTCCCAATCCGAAAGCTTTCAGCTCACTTTGAAGCGCCTTTGTATCGGCAGTGCTTATCTTCTTGCCAAGAAGTGCCACTTCTATCATACGTTTATCGGTATCTATTGTTTTCTGCACTATCTGAGTGCCGTCAAAGTCAAAATTCTCGGTGATAAACTTCTCTGCACTGCTGTTATCCATTGTCTTTTTCACAATATCATAGCCAAGATAAATACTAGGCAGCATGGTAATAACTGTGATAAAAGCGATATTTCTGTGTATCTTTTTCAAAGCCTTCGGGGAAATATCGTTGCCATGAGGCAGCCTTAAAAGCTTCAGCACAACGATAGCCGCAAGGCAGATGAAAAAGCTGTTTATAAAGAAAAGATACAATGCTCCGCCAAAATAGTCAAGGCGGTGTCTTGCCAAGCCGTAGCCTGCGGTACAAAGCGGCGGCATGAGTGCTGTTGCGATAGCCACGCCGGGGATAACGTTGCTTTTCTCCTTACGGGTCTGACCTATTATGCCGGCAAGTCCGCCAAAAAGGGCAATAAGAACGTCCCACGCTGTAGGTGTGGTTCGGGCGAGAAGCTCGGAGGAGGCTGTGGTGATAGGTGAGATAGTAAAGTAAATAGTCGAGGTGATAAGGCAAATGACCACCTGTATGCCAAGTCTTATTGCCGCACCCTTTGAAAGAGTCAGGTCATTGGTGGCGATTCCGTAGCCTATGGCTGTTATACCGCCCATAAGAGGTGAGATGAGCATAGCGCCGATTATAACGGCGGTGGAGTTCATATTCAGACCTATGGAAGCTATAAGTATGGCAAGCATGAGGATACACATATTAGTACCCTGAAGCTTTGCGCCAGATATTATCGTATTATGTATCTCATCAGGGTCAGCCATATCCCAGCGCAGGCTGAACATATTTCTAAGCCCTTGTATAAATCTGCCTTCCTGTAATTTCAAATCTCAGACCTCCTCTGCTTATTTTACTGCACCCCATGCGATGTTCTGCAAACGCCTTGCAGAATCGGTGGTGCCTGCGCCTGTCTGCTGGATAAAATATAGTATGCAGAGCTGTTCTTTTGGGTCAATGCTGAAATAACAGCCCATCCAGCCGTCCCAGCCGAAAGAGCCTTCTGACTGGATAAGACCTGCGGTGGAAGGGTCGTCAAGGATACGCATGAAGTTACCGTAGCCGTGACCCTTTGTGCTGTCCCAGTTAAGGGTCTTGCGCTGTTCAGGGGTCAGACCGTTTCTTGCCATGAAATCGACCGTGTTTCTGCCGAGTATCCTCACGCCGTCAAGCTCGCCCTTGTTCATAAGCATTTTGGCAAACTTTGCATAGTCCTCTACAGTAGAAACAAGACCTGCTCCGCCCGACTCAAAGGCAGGAGGTACAGTGTAATCAGTAAGGCAAAGGTGGAAGTGAGTGAAAGGCTCGTTTCCGCCATTTTTATATTCATAACACTGGGCAAGTCGGCTGTACTTTTCCGCTGGGATATAGAAGCCTGTATCGTTCATACCGAGGGGTTCAAAGATCTCTTTTCTGAGAAAATCTCCGAACTTCATGCCAGAAACCACCTCGATAACAGCACCCATGATGTCAGCAGACGCACCGTACATCCACTTTTCACCAGGGGAGAACATAAGAGGACGCTTGCCCATTTCCTTTGCGAAGCTCACAGTATCCAGGAGCTTTTCGCCCTTGAGATATTTTTCAGACTGCTCGCCCCAAAGCGCACCCATTTTCTGACCTGCGGGAGTGCCGTCAGGATAAGGGATACCAGAAGTCATGGTGAGCAGGTCGCCTATAGTTATATCTCTGTCAGCAGGACGCTCACCGTTCTCATCAAGAACCACAGGGTCGGAGAACTCAGGGATAAACCACTTGAGCGGATGACGAGTGTCGAGCAGGCCACGCTCGATAAGTATCATTGCGGCAGCGGCTGTGACAGGCTTTGACATAGAAAAAAGTCTGAAAATGCTGTCAGTTTTCATAGGGATATTTTTCTCCTTGTCAGCAAGACCAAAGCTTTTGAGATAGACAGTTTCACCTTTATGGATAACGCTGAGAACTGAGCCTGAGAAAACACCGTTGGCTATCTCTTTTTGTGCAACAGCGTCGAGATATTTAAAATTTTCGTACATGATAGACCTCCGTGTTATGATGTTTGATATATAGGATTATAACACAGTTCGGGTGGAAATGCAAGATTTTGTGTGGCAACAAAAAGCCATGACGGACAATGCCCGTCACGGCGAGCATCAAACCCCTCCCAGCGTATCATACCTATGGGCGGGAGCAAAAAAATCCGCTACCATAAATGATAGCGGAATTGGGTGCAGGAGCAAGCTCCTGCTGGCGGAGATGGAGAGATTTGAACTCTCGCTACGGTTTTGCCGTACTACCGCATTTCGAGTGCGGACCCTTCAGCCACTTGGGTACATCTCCTTGTGTCAACTATACTATTATACAAGTAATCACAAAAAAAGTCAAGCCCTTTGTGCAAATTTAAGCACAAAGAGCTTGTCCATTATCTATTGCTGAGCACGCCTCTGCATCTCCTTAACATATGCAAGCGTTTCAGGAGTGTAGCCTACCATTGCGTTGGGACAACATTGGGAAAGCAATTGCATAAGCCCCATGGCGGTGTCCTTGCCCTTGGCATATACGTTAAAACGCAGTACATTCTTCTTGTGCTTCGTGCAGACGATTATCTCGTTGGTGTAGCTGATGAAATTCATACTCGCTGTGTGCTGGTAAATGCCGTAGGCTTCCTCTCGCCAGCACATCTGAAATGGCACTTTCTTGTTGGCAAGCACCCTGTCGGATACGATAATATGATCGTCCTGATATTGTATGTTGGCGTAAAGCTCATCAGCCTGCGGTAAAAGATCGGGATTGGCTTTGAATATGCCGCTCTTTTCAGGGTGCGTCCTCCGTGACGTACCAAATATAAGAAATATAACACCAGGCGTAAGCGCAAAAAGTCCAAGTATCAATACGCTGTATTCACCGGCTACTACCGCCGCAAATGAGATAAATCCACCCATTAGCGTGAGTATCACACCGCCAACTATCATTGCTATCATTCTTTTTCGTATGTTGGCAAATACTACTTCTCGTCCCATTTTCGTTACCCCTCTTTACTTTTTATCCGTGATTTTGCTTTGCCACAAGGCTCTCGCCGCAGTATATCTTCCTGAGCTTCGGCTTCTCTATCTTGCCCGTCGGGTTTCTCGGTATGTCTGCAAAAATTATCTTGTGCGGACGCTTGTATCTCGGAAGCTTCTGGCAGAACGCCATTATTTCTTCCTCTGTGCATGGGTGGTCTGGCTTTAGCTCGATTATTGCCGCCGCTATCTCGCCCAAACGCTGGTCAGGCAGACCAATTACTGCCACGTCCCTGATAGCGTCATGACTTCTCAAAAAGTCTTCTATCTGTACAGGGTAAAGATTTTCTCCACCACTTATAATAACGTCCTTTTTGCGGTCAACAAGGTAAATAAATCCGTCCTCGTCCTCCTGAGCCATGTCGCCAGTGAAAAGCCAGCCGTCTTTGAGAGTTTCAGCCGTCGCCTTTGGATCTCTGTAGTAGCAGGTCATAACGCCAGGACCTTTTACGCAAAGCTCGCCCACTTCGCCACGCTTTACAGTGTTGCCCTTATCATCAACTATCTTGACCTTCCAGCCAAAGCCTGCCTTGCCTATTGCGCCTACCTTGTCAATGTTATCCATGCCAAGGTGTACACAGCCAGGACCTATAGATTCGCTAAGACCATAGTTAGTGTCATATTTGTGGTTAGGGAAAACCTTTTTCCAGCGTGCAATAAGTGACGGCGGAACAGGCTGTGCGCCTATGTGCATAAGCCTCCACTGTGAAAGCTCATACTTTGAAAGTGTCACCTCGCCGCTGTCGATAGCGTCAAGGATATCCTGCGCCCAAGGCACAAGAAGCCATACGATAGTACACTTTTCCCTTGATACAGTATCAAGTATAAATTCAGGCTTCACGCCCTTGAGAAGCACTGCCTTGCCCCCTGAGATAAGGCTTCCGAACCAGTGCATTTTCGCACCTGTGTGATAAAGCGGAGGGATACAAAGGAAAACATCGTCCTTGGTCTGACCGTGATGATTCTGCTCAACTCTTGCGGCGTGCATAAGGCTCTCGTGATTGTGCAGGATAGCCTTCGGGAAGCCTGTTGTGCCTGACGAGAAGTAGATAGCCGCATCGTCTTCGTCAGTAAGCTCTATGTACGGAGTAGTGCTTGCGCAGTTTGCAGTGAGCCTGTCATAATGCTCCGCAAATGACGGACAGTTCTCGCCAACATAGAAAAGAAGTCTGTTCTTGCTTATCTCATCAGCTATCTCCTCAACTCTGCCGATAAATTCAGGACCAAATACAAGAATATCCACCTCGGCAAGGTCAAGACAGTATTTTATCTCCTCCGGAGTGTATCTGAAATTCAGCGGCACTGCAAGCGCACCCGTCTTGAGGATACCAAAATAAATAGGCAGCCATTCAAGACAGTTCATAAGCAGGATACCCACCTTGTCACCCTTTTTTACCCCACGGGATAAAAGCAGATTGGCAAAGCGGTTAGCCTTTTCGTTGAAAACGCTCCAGGTTATCTCACGGCGATAATGACAGACTGGGTTAGGCTCGATAAGCTCATATTCCTTCCAAGTCACACG
>NZ_FR890718.1:30092-46685 GCF_000435935.1 Ruminococcus sp. CAG:57
CACGTCTGGTTTCTCTGATCTCAGGATTGACCTCTACCAGAGCAACATCGTTTCCGAACTCTCGTGCATTACGCTCCAGTATCTCGGTTATAGGCATACAAAAACTTCCTTTCATGATTAAAAGCTTGAAAGCTAGAAAACTTAAAAGCTTAAAAGTATTCACAAACATATATGTTATTATTTTATCATATGATGACAAAAAAGTAAAGAGATTTAAAACAGAATAAGTGACAAAGTGAAGAAGCAATAATTGTGGAGTTTTTACAGAAGAAAAGTGTTTGCCCCTACCTGAATTTGAGCGAATACCGTAAAAAAGATAACCAACAAAAAAGACAGCCCCACATGGGAGCTGTCCCTTAACTTAAAAAGTGTACCGTTTCAGATCTTATTCTTCTGCCTTTTCTTCCTCTTTGCTCGCCTCAGCCGCCTGCTGTGCCTTGAGAAGATCCCTGATCTCTGTAAGAAGCACTATGTCCACCGGTGGCTCTGCAGGCTTTTCAGGCTCTTCATGCTTGCCAAGTGACGCAAGCTTGTTTATGACCTTCATTATTACAAAAATAACGAACGCCATGATTATAAAGTTTATCACTGCCGTCAGAAATGCGCCGTAGTTTATGTACTGATTTCCAAGCAAATGTATCTTGCCCTCTACGTCAGCACCGCCTATACAGCCTATTATCGGGTTGATAAAATTCTCCGTAAATGACGTCACGATACCCTGAAACGCAGCGCCTATGATAACGCCCACTGCCAAGTCCATGACGTTTCCTTTGAGAGCAAACGCCTTGAACTCATTTACAAACTTCTTGATAAATCCTTTTTTCTTCTCTTCCATAACGGTTACGACCTTTCGTTTTTTGTTCCGAGCCACGCTCTTATGGTCATTTTATCACATATTTTGACCATTTTCAATAGTTTTTCTACAAAATCGTACGGTTTTACGTCGTTTTGCCCATATATGTTAATACGCTGTAAATGTTTTGTAAACAAATATGAAAAGGTATTGCATTTCTCGAAATGGTGTGCTATAATGATTAAGCTATTTGAGTGAGGGACATGACGATGGGATATAGCCAAGAGGTAAGGCAGCGGACTTTGACTCCGTCATTCCGATGGTTCGAATCCATCTATCCCAACCAAAAACAAGCTAAATCGAACAAACATTGGGGTGTCGCCAAGTGGTAAGGCAACGGACTCTGACTCCGTCATTCCGAAGGTTCGAATCCTTCCACCCCAGCCACAAAAGACCGTAGATTTTTTCTGCGGTCTTTGTTTTTTATACATTCTTTCAGCAACCAAAAGATAGGTTTTGCAACTGAGTATAAGTAAACATAAAAAACAAAATGTGAACAAAAATAATTCGGAATTGCGTGTTTACAAACTGGTAAAAATGTGTTATACTTAAAGTGCAAAAGAATTTCATCAAAGGAGGTCTGAAAAATGAAAAAGATAATAAACAGAAAAAATGCAGCGGCAGTGGCTTGTGCCGCTATGATGATATGTGCGGCAGGTGCTGTGCCTGACAGCATGCTAAGTGTGAGTATGCCTGTGCAGGCGGTTGAAGCTGCGGAGCAGACAAGTCTGCCTCAGGTCACAGGGCTGACATCTAAAACCCCTGATATAAGCTCCATAAGACTTAGCTGGAACGCTGTGAGCGGTGCGGACGGCTATTCTGTGGGAATGCGTTCAAAGGGTCAGTATCCTGAGATAGCAGACGTTACGGACACTACATATCTTGTTACAGGTCTGCCTGCGGCAACGAGGGAGAACTTCAAGGTAAGAGCCTATAAGATAGTGAACGGTCAAAAGGTCTATGGCGACTATTCAGTGAACTACAATTCCGCCACAAATCCACGCCCTATAAGCGGTCTTAAAGCTCAGACGGGCAATGCTTCCGTCAGCCTTTCATGGAAAAAGGTGGGCTGTTCAAACTATCGTGTCTTTATGCTGAAAAACGGCAAGTGGACGCAGATAGCGCAGACGGATACAAACAGCTACACTGTCATAGGACTTGACGCAGGAAGCTATAAATTTAAAGTAAGAGCCTGCAAGCGTGACGATAAGGGCGCAAATCACTACGGCAAATATTCTCAGGAGATAACGGCACAGGCTGTCACGGTGAACAAGGTCACTGGTCTGACATCTAAGACCCCTAACACAAGCTCTATAAAGCTTAGCTGGAACGCTGTGAGCGGTGCGGACGGCTATTCTGTGGGAATGCGTTCAAAGGGTAAATATCCTGAGATAGCTGACGTGAAAGGCACGACCTACACTGTCAAGGGTCTGCCTGCGGCAACAAGGGAGAATTTCAAGGTAAGAGCATATAAGATAGTAGACGGAGTTAAGATATACAGCGACTATTGTGAAAACTACAATTCCGCCACAAATCCAAGGAAGGTAACAGGAGTAAAAGCTTCTGACATCACCGCTTCGACCCTTGACCTTAACTGGAAGTCTGTAGGCTGCACAAGCTACAAGGTGTTTATATACACAAATGGCAAGTGGAAGAACATAGCTTCATCTACGGTAAATTCCTGCGCAATAAACGGACTTTACGCAAAGACTACATACAGATTCAAGGTAAGAGCCTGCAAAACGGACGATAAAGGTTCAAATCACTATGGAGCATATTCCGAGGAGATAACCGTCAAGACCCCAGACCACACTGTCGAGGTCATAAACGGCATGAGCTATGTTGACGGAGTTCTTTTGGCGAACAAAACATATTCCCTCCCTGCAAGCTACGACCCAAAGGGTCTGACCAAAGAAACATCAGCGGCATTCAAAAAGATGCAGACCGCTGCATATAAAGACGGCATAAGCCGGTGGGTATGCTCAGGCTACCGCTCTTATTACGATCAGAGGTACCTTTATAATATGTACTGCAACCGTGACGGCAAGGCTGCAGCAGACAAATACTCCGCAAGACCCGGCTACAGCGACCATCAGACGGGCATGGCAATAGACGTAAACAACGCCAGCGACTCATTTGGCGGCACAAGAGAAGCCAAGTGGCTTGCCAACAACTGTGCGAAATATGGTTTTATAATTCGTTATCCAAAGGGCAAGGAGGCTTACACCGGTTATCAGTACGAGCCTTGGCATATAAGGTATGTAGGCACGCCTTTAGCACAAAACATAACCAACAGCGGACTTTCTCTTGAAGAATACTTCGGGATAACTTCGCAATACAAGGATTGACATATGGTTCAGACCGCTGTTCACGGGCATCTGTGGGCAGCGGTTTTCTGTTATTTTACATACTCACTTATCACTTGAAATCTTGCATTTCAACATGATCTGTGTTATACTATATTTAAGGCAATACCGCACAAAGATTGTGCGTCAGATGCGTAGTCAGATTTTTTGTGTGATATGACGGAAAATCTGCAAGCAGATGGCGTGCAAAGCCGTCAGGCGGGCTTTGTGCGGTGTTGCCTTATATATTTCCACTAAGGAGGTCATCTCTATGCTTCTTTCAGGTAAGACGGTCGTTCTCGGCGTCAGCGGCAGTATTGCGGCTTACAAGATCCCAACTTTAGCAAGACTGCTCAAAAAGCAGGGCTGCAATGTTCAGGTACTCATGACACAGAACGCCACTCAATTTATAAACCCTATCACTTTTGAATCCCTCACAGGCAACAAGTGCCTTATAGATACTTTTGACAGAAATTTTCAATACAGCGTTGAGCACGTTGCTCTTGCAAAGCAGGCTGACATTGTTATGGTCGCTCCTGCTTCCGCTAATGTTATCGGAAAGATAGCATACGGCATTGCTGACGATATGCTCACCACCACTGTCATGGCTTGCCCTTGCAAGAAAATGATATCCCCTGCCATGAACCACAATATGTATCACAATCCTATTGTGCAGGACAATATCCGGAAGCTTGAACGTTTCGGCTACGAGATGATCGCTCCTGACAGAGGTATGCTTGCAAACGGTGATGACGGCGACGGCAGAATGCCTGAGCCTGAGGTGTTGTTTGAATACATTCTTCGGGAGCTTGCTTTTGAGAAGGATCTTGCAGGCAAAAATGTGCTTGTTACGGCTGGTGCGACCATGGAGGCTATCGACCCTGTGAGGTACATCACTAATCATTCAAGCGGAAAAATGGGCTGTGCGGTGGCTAAAGCGGCTATGCAAAGAGGTGCAAAGGTGACGCTGGTGGCAGGTCACATGGAGGTTTTGCCGCCTATGTTCGTGGACGTTGTGAACGTAAAGTCTGCGGCGGATATGTTTGAAGCTGTCACAAAGCTTGCTCCTGAGCAGGATATTATCGTAAAGGCGGCGGCTGTGGCTGACTACACGCCTGTTGCGGTGGCTGACAACAAGATAAAGAAGTCTGACGATGACATGAAGATAGAGCTAAAACGCACGAAGGATATCCTCGGCTATCTAGGTCAGCACAAACGTGACGGTCAGGTCATATGCGGTTTTTCTATGGAAACTCAGGACGTTATCAAGAACTCTGAGAAAAAGCTCACCAACAAAAACTGCGATATGATATGCGCAAACTCACTAAAGACCGCTGGTGCAGGCTTCAAGACGGACACTAATGTTATCACCCTTATCACTGAGGGCGGTGCTGTGGAGCTGCCTATTATGACCAAAGAGCAAGACGCTCACAGGATACTTGACGAGCTTGCGAAAATGATATAAGTGTACGATAATATGTACAGATAAACAGATCACGAAGGGAAATACGCCATATGAAACGTATTGAGATATATGAAAACGGCATTAATATAGTATTTGAGATAACAGACGACAACGAGGCGAAGCTTCTGCACTTCTCTGCTCTGCCTTTTGATGAAGCCAAGACGGCTTCATACATGGGGCTGAAAACTTTCAGACCTGTAGAGATACAGGCGAGCGGTATCGACCGCCCTGACGAGCGTCACGGAAACAAATATATCGTGACCGCACCAGGCTGGAGAATGAAGTTCAAGGACTTCCGTGATGTGAACAATGACCATGGCAGAAAGCTTGAACTTGTGACATTTGATGAGGGCACAGGTCTTGAGGCTGTGTCCCACTATCAGTTTTACACCGGCACGTCTGTTGTACGCTGTTGGACTACCCTTACAAACAAGGGCAGCGAGGTACAGACCATTGAATATATGTCCTCCTTTGCGCTGACGGGCGTAGAAAAAGAGGGGCTTAAAAAGCCTGAGGACAAGATGAAGATATGGGTATGCCACAACTCATGGCAGCGTGAATTGCAGTGGCAGGACTACACCCTTGAACAGGTGGGGCTTGCGTCCTCTGCAAAGCCTACGGAACAGCGTTCATCAAAGGTATTTGCCTGCACAAACGTTGGAAACTGGTCGGCAAAGGAATACATACCAATGGGTGTGCTTGAAAACACCGAAGCAGGCTCGGTGCTGTTTTGGCAGATAGAGCAAAACGGCTCTTGGCACTGGGAGCTTTCGGACGTGGGAGGACACTTCTATTTACAGCTTTCTGGTCCGTCGGAGATAGAGTCCCACTGGTACAAAAACCTTGTGCCTAATGAGAGCATAGAAAGCGTGAAATGTGCAGTAGGCTCGGTGACAGGAAGCTTTGACAAGGCTATGGGCGAGCTGACGAAATACCGCAGAAAAATACGTCGCCGCAACAAGGATAATCAGAGGCTTGCGGTAATATTCAACGACTACATGAACTGTCTGTGGGGCGACCCTACGGCAGAAAAGGAGTTTCCCCTTGTGGACGCTGCGGCAGAAGCAGGCTGTGAATATTTCTGCATTGACGCAGGCTGGTATGCTGACGGCTTTTGGTGGGACGAGGTCGGCGAATGGAAAGAGAGCAGAAAGCGTTTCCCTAACGGCGTAAAGGAAGTTGCCGACTATATCCGCAAAAAGGGCATGATACCTGGGCTTTGGCTTGAAATAGAGGTCATGGGAATAAAGTGTCCGCTTGTGGACAGCGTTTGCGATGACAGTTGGTTCTTCACACGTCACGGCAAGAGAGTCTATGACAGAAGCCGTTATCAGCTTGATTTCAGGAATCCGAAAGTCCGTGCTCACGCTGACGAGGTAATAGACAGGCTCGTTTCGGAATACGGCATTGGCTACATAAAAATGGATTACAACATAGAGCCTGGTATAGGCACTGAGCAGAACTGCGACAGCGTTGGCGAGGGTCTGTGGGGTCATGAAAAGGCTTACCTTGAATGGCTTGACGGTGTTTTTGCTCGTCACCCTGACCTTATTATAGAAAACTGCTCCAGCGGTGGACTCAGAATGGACTATGCGATGCTTTCAAGATACTCCATTCAGTCCACATCAGATCAAGACGATTACAAAAAATACTGCACCATTGCGGCGAACTCCCCTACTGCCCTTTGCCCTGAGCAATCGGCTATCTGGGCTTATCCTATCACATCAGGTGACAGAGAAGAAGTTGTTTTCAACATGATAAATGCAATGCTTCTGCGTATCCACCAGAGCGGTCACCTTGGCAACATCGACCCTGAGCGCAAGGCGCTTGTTAAAGAGGCTATCAGCGTTTACAAGAAGATAAGGGCGGACATAAAGGAAGCAGTGCCGTTCTGGAGCTTGGGACTGTCCAAATTTTCGGACGACTGGGTATCTCTCGGTCTGAGAAACGGCAACAAGGCTTATCTTGCCGTATGGAGGAGAGAGGGCAAGAGCGACACCTGCGTTTTGCCTATCGACTTCCTCAAGGGTGTTGACGCAAGGGTGAAGTGCATTTATCCTGATTTCAGCGAAACCCCTGTGGAGTTTTCAAAGGCGACAGGCAATGTTTCTGTTAAGTTTGACAGACCTTATATGGCTAGACTTTTTGAGATAGAGTGGTAAAAAAAGTTACCTGCCAATAAGGGTAACTTTTCCCCACACCGCACCTTTTGATTTGTCCGATTTTACGGACAGTTGCTCGCCTGTGGGAGATATTATCGCTGATATTCCGCAGTTTCCTGCACGGAGGACATATCTTCTGTTCTCAACGGCTCGCATTATGCAGTGGCGGTAATGCTGTTCACGGGCGGAGCTTTTGCCAAACCATGAATCGTTGGTGGAAACGCAAATTATCTGTGCGCCCTGCTCTTTCTGTCGGCTCACAAGGCTTGGAAAAATGGACTCTATGCAGATAACAGAGCCTATGGTCATGCCGTCTGAGGCGAGGGGCTTGGTGCGTTTTTCGTCTGCACATTCGCTCATAGTGTCAAGGTGGAAAATGCCTGCAAAAGGTGTCTTTTCACCGAAAGGCACAAGCACTTGTTTCAGGTAGGGCGAAGACGCAATGCCGTTTTTATCATAGGCGAAAAGAGCGTTGTAATCCTTGCCGTTTTCAAGATAGAACGAGCCTGTCACAAGGGTACACCCATGGGTGGCGGCAAAGTCTGATATAAGGGAAAATTCTTTTAGCTGTTCGTCATAGTCTTTCGACACGGCAGTTTCAGGAAGCAGAACAAGATCAGTACCCCACCGCCAACAGCTTTCCATTATAGAAAGATAGGAGCGTGCTGAGTCAAGGGCTTTACGGTCTGATTTTTCCCTGCCCTCCAGACTATCCTGTGCGCAGATAACGTCTATCTGAGGGTAGATGTTATCAAGCTTTTTGTCGAGGTTTATGGAATAAAGTCCATAGCTTAAATTTGCCCCCTGCAAAAGCAGTGCAAAGGCGGTGTAGGCAAAACGCTTTTTGCTTGTATATATCTCCCCATGCAGACCGTTGAGCAGGAAAATTATAAAGCTTGTAAGTCGGCAGCTTATGAGCGTGGCGGATTGCAAAAGCAGCGGCGAACTTGTTACAGCTAGCCATGCCGCAGACCACGGAAACGCCAAAATCGGAACTTTCTCTTGAAGCCACTCCCCTGCTGTCAAAAGCAGGCAGAGCAAAACTATCTCAGACAAACGGTGTTTGAGATGCGGTCGCAGGGGCAGGAAAAGGCTCAGTGGAAGATACATAAGGATACACTCCCACAAGGTCAGACCTAACCACGCTAAAGTGGCAAGAGGTATAGAGGCAAAGGACGGTAGAGGACATATTTTCCATATGGTGAGCATAAAAGTGAGCTGAAAAAGATAATATGGTACAAAAAAGCACAGAAAATCAAGCCTGAAAGCCCTTTTTTCATGGCAGACTGACAGGCAATGCACCATTGGAGCAAAGATAAAAAACGCAAGCCACGGCAAATTCAAGATAGATTGCATAAGTGCGCTCACTATACCCGTGAGGGCGAGGAACGCTCTCCGTGAGATTTTGGGGTCAATTATTTTCGAGATATTCATGTAAATATTATGACCCGAAAGTCCCACATAATTCACAAAACTATAAAGGGAGGCAGTAAATTGGAGATCTTTATTCCGCAGTTTGTCAAGACGGCTCTTGACAGGCTGAATGAGTGCGGCTACGAGGGATATATAGTCGGTGGCTGTGTAAGAGATAGTTTGCTTGGCAAAAAGCCTCATGATTACGATGTCTGCACAAACTGCACCCCTGACAAAATGCTTGAAGTTTTCGCAAATTTCCGCACTATTGAAACCGGGCTAAAGCATGGCACGCTCACTGTTTTGATAGAGGGCGAGCCGGTGGAGATAACCTGTTATCGCAGTGACGGAGAGTATATAGGGCATAGAAAGCCTGCTCAGGTGACATTTGAAAGCTCGCTGGAGGAGGACTTAAAACGTCGTGACTTTACTGTGAACGCTATGGCATACTCACCAAAAGAGGGGCTTATTGACCTTTACGGTGGACAAGGCGACCTTGAAAAGGGCATTATAAAATGCGTTGGCGAACCTGAAAAGCGTTTTGACGAGGACGCTCTGAGGATATTAAGAGGGCTGAGATTTTCTTCATGCCTTGGGTTTGAGATCGAGGAAAAGACCTCAAAGGCTATACTTGAACAACGTGAGCTTTTAAAAAGCATTTCTGCCGAACGCATTGCGTCGGAGCTTAAAAAGCTTCTCTGTGGAAAGGGTGCAAGGAAGATATTGCTTGACTATCGTGAGGTCATAGCGGTGTTCATACCTGAGCTTCGGGAAAGCTTTGATTTCAGGCAGAACAATCCCCACCATTTTCTTGATGTTTACGGTCACATTTGTTTGAGCGTTGAGAACGTCAGACCACAGTGGCAGATGAAGCTTACTATGCTTCTTCACGATATCGGCAAGCCGAGAATGCACACTGTTGACGAGAACGGCATTTCGCACTTTAAAAAGCACCAGTTCGAGGGAGCTTACATGGCGGAGAAGATATTAAAAAGGCTCAGGATAGACAACGCTTCGGCAAAATATATTTATGAGCTTATATGGGAGCATGACAACAGGATACCTGCCACGAAAAAGTCGGTGCGGAGATTTATGGCTCAGCATGACTTTGACTTTGTTATGGATTATCTGGAAGTTCGCAGGGCTGACACATATGCCCAGTCTGACTACAAACGGCAGGAAAAGCTTGCAGAACTTGACCATATCGCAGAGCTTGCAATAGAGATAAAAGAGGACAACGAGTGTATCCACATTTGCGACCTTGACATAAACGGCAAGGATCTTTTACAAATGGGCTTTGGCGGAAAGGATATCGGCATCGGGCTGGAGCTTGCATTGAACGGTGTTATAGACGAAAAGGTGGAAAACAAAAAAGAGGAGCTGAAAGGCTACATTGAAAGCAACTTCAAAAGGCAGGATAAAGATAATACTTAAAGGGTCGGCACTTGTGCTGTGGTGCGTGGTGATATTCATGTTCTCGGCAAACAATGCTGACGAGTCAAACAAGCAATCAAATGCGGTGTTTAACACAGTGATAGAATTTGTCAACCCTGTATATGACAGCCTTGACACTACAGCGCAGGCGGAATACAAGGACACCGCCACGTTCATCATAAGAAAGCTTGCGCATTTCAGCGAATACGCCTTGCTTGGAATACTGGCGTTCATAAATCTTGCTATGGTGAAAAAGCTTGGATACAGAGGGCTTTTTGCGGCAGTTTTTTCTTGCATCTACGCTTCAAGCGATGAGATACATCAGCTTTTCGTGCCGGGGCGTGCAGGGCAGGTGGGTGATGTTCTTATCGACACAAGCGGTGCAGTGGCAGGAATTTTACTTGCCATACTAATACGAAAAATATGGCTCAAAAGCCGTGAGAAAAAATCGTGATAACAAAAAAATATCCGTGGGGGCATTTCGCTCTCACGGATATTTTATTCTAGCAAAACCTATTGCAAATCATATCGTGACCCATTGGTATCGCCTCATTCAAAGCCTAGGCTTTACTTAAATCACTTTATCTCAAGTCTTTTGGTTTCAGGCTTTACATCCTGCATCTTTGGCAGGTCAAGGGTCAGGATACCATTCTTGTACTCTGCGGCGATATTGTTGGTATCAATGCCCGTAAGGTCAAAGCTTCTCTGATAAGAACCGTATGTCCTCTCACGGCGGATATACTTGTCTTTCTTATCCTCTGTCTCTGCCTTATGCTCAGCGGTAAGAACAAGATCGTTGCCTGAGATGTCAAGCTTGATATCGTCTTTATCAAAGCCCGGAAGCTCTGCTTCCATTACATATTTGTCGCCCTCGTCCTTGATATCGGTCTTGAAGCTCTGGAGTGCATTTTCTCCAAAGAAATCATTCTCAAAATCATGGAATGCGTTAAACAGGTCGTAGCTCTTTCTTTCAAATGGTGTAAGTCCAAACATATAAATTCCTCCTTGATGTGTTATATCTTAAATTGTCTTGTAAGCTTTTATCATTTATTCTGCTCTTCCATTGGTATCATTTCCTTTCTTCATTGTCTTTATGATACCCCTGCTATGTGTTCATTGTGTGAAGATATTGTGAACATTAGCTGAATTTTAGCATTCTCATTATATGAGTGCTAGCGCATTAACTTTATGAGTGCTAAAACAATGTCATGACATAATATGATAATCAGCGGGCGAACGCTGTTCGCCCCTACTGCGTCAACGCCTATCACTGCTTATCGAAGCGGTCTTTAAGAAGCTTCAAGGCTTTCTTTTCTATCCTTGAAACATAGGAACGTGAGATACCAAGGCGTTTTGCGACTTCTCGCTGCGGAAGTTGTGGCTGACCGAAAAGACCATAGCGCAGAGTGACTATCTGTCTTTCACGCTCATCAAGAGAGCTTTCGATATAGCGGTAGAGCTGTTCACTGCGAATGGAAAGCTCTATTTTGTCGGCAACGTCCTCTCCGTCTGCGATTATGTCGATAAGGCAAAGCTGATTGCCGTCCTTATCGGAGTCAACAGGCTCGTCAAAGTGGATATCGTTGGCAGACTTTTTCTGGGATCGGAAGTGCATTAGTATCTCGTTCGCTATCCTCACCTAATGTCGTATTTTCATCAGAGCTTGTCTTTGCCCGTTTTCTGTGGGCTTTTTTATAGTTTGCAAGTTCGTCCTTTATATCCTGAAGTTCTACTGTTCTATTGCCAGTAAAGAATAATTTTACATTTTTGCCATCCCATTCAGCGTGTTCTATGACTTGCCGCACAGCGTAACGTTTGTCCTCAAAGGTGGTTTGGGTATCTAAGGCTGCTGAAAATTCAGATAGGCGAGTTGCAAGATCTTTGAAATTAGCAAATGCTTGCTCGCTTTGTGCGACAACTTCTTCAAGCTTGATTATTTTTGAGCTGATCTCTTTGTTGCTGTTTTCAAGCTTTCGGTATTGCTCATTAGCGTCATCGGACATTTCAGGCGACATTTTACTTCCGTTATTGGCAATAAAATTTATAAGGTTCTTTTGTTTTTGTTTATTGTCGCTAAGCCTTTTTTTCATCTGCTCCAGTTCTTTAAGTACAGGCTGTTCGTCGCTTTCAAAATTGCCCTGTGCCTTTTTTAGCTGCTCTGCCAATTCAGATTTATCCGATGTAAGAGCTTTGATTTGCTCCCAGACAAGATCATCGAGAAAGTTGCCGTTTATTCGTTTTACATTGCATCTTTGTCGATTTGAGTTAAGCATCATCTTACACGCATACGCAAAGTTTCTTTCTCCTCGTTCATTATAAGTTTTTGCCACACGAGGGTACATTATAGAACCGCATTTGCATCTGAGCAATCCAGAAAGCAGTGCACAATGGCTGCGTGGGCGATTGTAGTTCTTATCCTTATTTTTATCCAGAATATTTTGAACACTTACCCAGTCTGCTCCATCTATAACACCTTCATGTTCGCCAATAGCTACAATCCATTCATTGTAAGGTTTAACTTTATGGCTGGTATTCTTCTCTTGCTTGGTTTTATTATAAACCATCATTCCTTTAGTTCCGTCAAATTCGGTGTCTTCTGCGTATATTGTCGAGCCTTTATTCTCAAAAAATTTAAGGACAGCGTTATCAGCCTTAGCATATACGGGATTACTTAGAATAACCTTTATTGCAAAACGTGTATACTCATTACCCATTTTCGTTTTGATATTATCATTAAGTAGGGTTGCCTGAACAGCCGTAAGGGATTCTGTTTTGAGATAAAGCTTATAAATTCTCTTGATTAGTTCCATTTCTTCGGGTACTATCTCGAGTTTTCGGGCGTAGTGCACTTTGCCCTCTTTATTAGTACTGCCGAAGGTTTCAACGCTTTTGTAACCCGTTGGAGTTGTGCCGCCGAGCCACCGACCTTTCTGTGCTAGCTCGGTCATATTATCAATAATACGTTCAGCAATTATATTTCGCTCCAGTTCGGCAAACACGGCTACAAGCTGTATCATTGCCTTATCCATAGGGCTGTTAGTTCCGTTGAGACCATCGCTGACGGAGATAAAGCGAATATTGTGCTTTTCTAAGTTGTTGAATGTATTTGTAAAATCTGACACAGATCGGCTTATTCTATCGAGCTTATAGCATATTACGCATTGGATTTTGTTATCCTCGCACATATCCATCATCTCTTTAAACTGAGGTCTGTCGGTATTGCCGCCAGAATAGCCCTCGTCCTCGAATATGATAATATCTTCCTCATCGACGTTCATACTGCTAAGATGAAGTTTACAGCGGTCGATCTGCTGATTTATACTTTCGCCTTTTGCTGTAAACTTCGATTTACGGGCATATATGGCGTACTTTCGATTATCGCAGCCAATATTGCTAGTACTCATATGAGGTTCTCCTTTTTTATTTTATTGGGTATCATACAGCATACCACAATAAGTAGTTTAAGTCAATCGCTGTTTTCAATTAGCTTTCTTTTATTTTTTATAGTTTTGAAATGTGTTTCAATCCACCTTAAATAATGGTAGAATACTATAAGATCACTCATTGCATCTTCACATTGCTTATCAATCTCACTATCGGATAAGCCATTTTGTTTTCCTTCTTTTCGAATACGCTTAATCACACCAGACTTATCTGGATTTATTTGCTTTTCTAAGAAATTACAAAAATCGCCAAGGATTTCAAGTGGTTCACCACTTAGGTTGCTGTTGTGCTTTTTGCTGATAGCATAGAATAAGTTGCCGCTAAAGATATCTTTTATATTTTCAGTATATGGTTTTAAGCTGAGAGTTGATGTCTTTCCTCTGGTTTGGAATTTGTCAAATATAGCTCCAAGCACATCGGCTTTTAATGGATTGTCGATATTTGTGATTATTCTTTCTGTGTTGGGATTAAGTTTAGTTTTAGTTTGGTCAACTTCGTTGGCGTTAAGCTCAGCATTGTTTTCGGATTCGGCATTGCTGTCTTTATCAGCTTTTTTTCGCATTGGTATATCGACATTAATGTAGTATACATCTTTACATTTGTTACAAGGTCTTATTTCGTTATTCTTAAGTTGTTTTGCTTTTTCAAAGAAGATTTTGTTTATAGTATCGTTATTCCTGTAATAATAGACATATTTGCCTTCAAATCTGAAAAGTAAGTTGATGAGTTCCTTATGTAAATCGAGCTCAAATGTTGTCGGTTTAGTATCATTTCCTTTTGGATATTGTACTGTTTCGTAATAAGGTGGATCTGCTATGATCAAGGAACTTGCTTGATTCTTTAGAGGAATATATTCACCGAGGTTGTGAAGAATTGTAAGTGCATCTTCATTCAGTATTGTAGCCTTTTGTAGTCGTTCATTATAGATAGGAATACAACTAACTCGTTTTATTAGTTTTAATTTTGAAAATCTCGATTTGCTTTTATAAAAAGATTTACAATCAGACATATAACTGAATGCACTAAGAAAAAGAAATCGAACTGCCTCAAAAATATTGTACTTATTACTATCAATATCATTTTTTTCTACGGTATACTTTTGGTCTTTCATTATGTTAAAGTTTTCTTCTGTATATTGAAACCTTAAAATTTCGCATATAAGTCTAATCGGATCATTCTTAAGGCAAAGAAATAAATTTGCCTTACGAACATCAAAGTCATTAATAATCAAGTGCTTGAATTGAGAAGTTATATTCATAGTTAAGCCAAGACCGCCGCCGAATAGATCAATGATATATGTGTATTTATTCGCAAACATCAATGAGCGATTTGTCGATATCATATTATTTTTCCACTTTGTACCCAGAAGGTTTAATAAGTGAATATCCATTCCCTTATGTGTGCGAGAAAATGGTTTGTAGCTGTCATAAATGTAAAATACAATAGCATATGTTAGAGCTTTTGCTTGGCTTGTGAACAGCTTATTATTTTCGCTCTTAGGTGTGCATACATACAAAAGAGTTTCCAACAAATAGTCTGGAACAGAGAAAGTGATCTTATGAGTGGGAATACCCTTTGTCAAAAAATAATTGATATCTATAAAGTCTGTGCCGATACCTGATGCTTTTTTCTGTTTCTTTTGAAAATGGTTAATATATTTATTGTTTAACGCTAGATCTGAAAAAATTGTATCTCCTTTTTTATCAAAGAAAAAGCGAGGCATAAAGTCGTGTGGGCAGTACGTCAAATAATGTTCTATAATGTGTTTCATTGTGCTAGGCGTAAATTTGTCAAATTGAGTTTCTTTAGAATTATCATTGCAGCTTTGACTTTTGTCAGCCTGCTTGTCCTTTTGCATTTTTATAATCTCAGCCAGCAATCTGTCTGAGATGTTTACAGAATACTTTTTTGTCATTATATTAAGCTCCCCTGTTTTAATTCTTATTTGTATACATTCTTAAAGCCAATGGTGTTTAGCTTTGAGTTGACCGAAGTGTGAGTATGATTTCTGCTTGGAAACCATAGAGATGCTAGTTTAACCTATAAGTTTGCTACATTGATACTGTCATCCTCATTTTTCGGCATTGGCTGTCTTGATTTGCAATCTGAGTCAACTACCTAAGAAGTGGCTTGTTTTGGCTAATATTTTATTCTACCGATTAGTTCGGCTTACCTTTTGCTGAGGTATGAACTATTTTTTCGTAGGTCATACTTATTTATTGTAGGTAATACTTATATGGTTAAGAACACATACTTTCATGTGAATATGTATAATAATTCCTGATTTGTTATATTTTCTTGCGAGTTCAGCCATATTTTCATGGTGATATATGTAAATTTGTTAGTGCAAATAATAATTTGTTGAGGTGGATTTTTGCGTGAAATCTGACTTAAATTTATAGCGAGATTTTAGTATATACTCTATTTTTCGCTCGAGAAACGCCATATATTTAAGGATATTTATGTAAATAGCTAAGTGCAAGTAAGGATTAGTTCAGGTGGCGGCTTGACATCTGAACCTGCCTTATGATATCACTAAATAGCTGTAAGAAAGCCCATAAACACGGGCTTTGGCTCCATAATTTTATATTTTAGCTAAAGTAATGTTCAAGGACTGTTTCTACAAATCGAGTTTTGTAAATCGCATAAGAACAATACTAAGATAAAATATAGTACAATGATGTTTGCAGGAACACAGTATGACGGATATGAGAACCCCTAAAGAATATGACGGAGTGCACCCTAAACAGCTAATATCCATCGAGGTGCAGTTTACAAAGTAAGTTTCTACCGTCAGCTAACTCCAGTATCACATCAAGGGGTGGTTGGGTGGGTATAAGAAAAGACCTACTCCTTAGCCAAGCCTGACAGGTACGCAGCTAAGAGTTTCTTATCACTAGCAGAAAGCCTATCGTACTTGGTGAGTATCTCAGCTTGTTCATCAGAGAGCTTGACAACGTGGGAGACAGGCTGCTCTAGGGTATCGTCTTTGAAGAAGTCCGACATAGATACGCCGAGACCATTACAGAGTTTCATTAGGGTACTTACAGTTGGCATTGTATTTCTTATGAAGATATTATTCAGACTTGAGTATGGTATATCAGACTCTTTGGCTAGCTTATAAATGCTCCAGTTATAGTCAGTGAGGTACTTGCGAAGTTTTACGAGTATCCAGTTTTCATTAATCATTTGGGTATCTCTCCTGTCAGTTTCTTTAACTTTGCTTTATATTATTATTTTAAAGAAACAAGATAAATAATTGAAGATGTAAATATGAGTTGTATATTTCAAATAAAATTACTCATATGAGAAATTAATTATTAAGAAGCTGTTGACTTTAAGTAAGAAAAATGTTATAATAAAGATCAAGGAAAATTTTTCTGAGAAATGTGGAACTTTTTCTGCACCTCGATTGTCTATATATACAGAGAGCAAGAGGTGGTCAGATGAATGAAGAAGTTCTCTGTATGATCTTTG
>NZ_FR890718.1:46732-48105 GCF_000435935.1 Ruminococcus sp. CAG:57
GGTATCAGCTGACCGAAGATCAGCAAAAGGCATTGTTTAGGAAAATCATTGAAGATGGGAGTAGTTTAGAAAATGAAGGAAGAAGTGGATTACACCGAAGCGGTGGAGAAAGCGAAGCAAGGTGATCAGCAGGCTAAAGAAGTGCTGTACACAGAAACTTGTCAGCATATGTTTTTCCTTGCTAAGAGCATCGTCAAAAGTGACGAGGAAGCAATGGATATTATCCACGACAGCTACATATGTGTATTTCAGAAATTAGACAATATAAAGAACTTATCCGGTTTTAAGTCTTATCTGAGAACAACAGTAGTAAACAGATGTAAGAATTATCTTAGTAAGAAAAAGCCTTTATATCTGTCAGATATGACAGAGGACGGCGAGGATTTCGAGCTTGAGGACATTGACGGCGAGATACCTGACGAGCTGCTTGAAAACAAGGACGTTATCGAATGTGTACGCAGGGTAGTTGAAAGCCTGCCTGAGGAGCAGCGTATGTGTGTGATACTCAGGTATTACGATGAAATGAGTTTGCAGGAGATAGCAGACACACTTGAAGTTTCTTTGGGTACTGTGAAAAGCAGGCTCAGCAGAGCGTCTAAGAAAATGCGTGACGAGATAGAACGCCTTGAGAAAGAAGAGAACAAGAAGTTCAGATGTATCATTCCGTTCTTCTGGCTCAGAGCTGGTCTTGAGGGTATGGAGAATGAAACTGATGTGCCTAAGGCACTTGACGTTAAAGTATTTGGAAAATCTATTAGAAGAGGGGTATCAAAAATGGCGAGAAACATTATTGTTGCGGCAGCAGCTTTGGCGATAGCAGGAGGGGTATATCTTACCGCTTGCGGAAATGACGAGGGCAAGAAAGACACAACAAGCAGCCTTGCGGACACAAGTTCAGTATCTTCCGCAGCTGAGGAAAGCAGCTCTAAGGCTGAGGTGAAAGAGCCTAAGGTGTTTGAATGCGAGCTTGAGGCAGGCAGCGAAATGACCGCAGCTGAACTTGCTGCAAAGCTGAGCAGTGATAAGATCGACACAGCTGCATTTGCCAGCGGCGAAGAGAAGATCACACTTGACAAGCTGGGCGTACAGAGCATTTCACTTAACATCAAGCTTGCCACAGGAGAGGAAGAACTCTGGAACATCACAGTAACGGTAGTAGACAGTGAGAAACCCGAATTTACGGGTATCAAGGAGAAGTATGAAATTACAGAGGGCGGTAAGCTCCCTGATTTCAAGAAAGGGGTATCCGTGAAGGATAACTACGATGAGAGTGTAGAGTTCACAGCGGAGCTTGACGGCAAGGCAAAGAAGTCTGATTACAAGGCTGGAAAATACACTATCACTTACAAGGCGAAGGACAGCAGTGGTAATGA
>NZ_FR890719.1:0-812 GCF_000435935.1 Ruminococcus sp. CAG:57
GTGACGATATGGTTTATCATCAACGAGTGTATTTCTATCTTGGAAAATCTTGCGGTGATAGGTATACCACTGCCGTCATTCTTGGTGAAAATCGTACACAAACTGAAAATCACAGTGGAAAACAAAGTGGATACAAACGAAGATACAAACGAAAGTGAGGAATAGAAAATGACATATGATGAGTTTATCAAGAAGCACAATGGTGTAGCTGTTAACTATGACGGCGCAGCAGGCAAACAGTGTGTAGACCTTGCAACGGCATATTTCAACGAGGTCTTCGGCTCAGGTATCAAGAATTTCTGGTATGACGCACATCACTTTTGGGATTTGTTTGACAAAAATACTTGGCTGAAAGCGAATTTCACAAAGGTAAAGAACACGCCAAGTTTCGTGCCGAAAAAGGGCGATGTAGCGATATGGTCAGGCACGTTGAATGGTGGCTGGGGTCACATAGCAATCTGCACCGGTGAGGGCAACACGAGTTATTTTTATTCGTATGACCAGAACTGGAGCGGAAAAGCCTGCACTAAGGTCAAGCATACTTATGACCACATTGCAGGCTTCCTGAGACCAAAGAAGCAGAGCAAGATAAGTGCGAAAGTGCTTGACAAGACAGGTTACAAGCAGGGCAACAAAACAAACGGTGTGCTTGCGCTCAAGGAGCTGCTGCTTATTGCAAAGGCGGTCAAGCTTCACAACGTAGGTATGGACAAGAACGGTACATATGGAAAAGGTACTGCAAAGGCAGTTAATACCCTGCTGAAAAAGTGGGGGTACAGCGAGAACGGCATTGCAGGCGTGAACTTCATCAA
>NZ_FR890720.1:0-15741 GCF_000435935.1 Ruminococcus sp. CAG:57
TGGACCAATTACAGACATTGTACCATTCAAAATATTAAATGCCTCCGGAAGTTCGTCAAGACTTGTATTTCTCAGCCACTTGCCAAACTTCGTGAGTCTCACATCATCTGGAAGAAGCTCACCATTCTCATCACGTTCATCAGTCATAGTACGAAACTTGTACATTTTAAATACCGTTTCCTTGCCGTCTTTGCCAATCAGACCAGGACGATCCTGAGTAAATAGAACCGGACTTCCCAATTTCAGTTTAACAAGAGCTGCAACGCCCAAATATAGCGGAGAAAAAACAACTATAGCAGCCGTAGCGCAGGCTATATCGAGTATTCTCTTGCCATACTTCTCATAGAAGCCCATTTTTCTTTTTTCAATAGGCTCTATCAAATCTGCTTCATATGTAGTTTTCTCAGCTTTTTTCTTCATAACATGAGCCGCAATTGCAGTAGCACCTACAACAGCGCCCGTAAGCAAAGCAAATTTCTTACTCTTTTTCAAACTGCCTCTCCTTACTCAAAACAACTCCTGATAGCCCAAATAATTCTCTCCTGCTGTTCCTCAGTCATCTTATTATCACTAGGCAGGCAAGCGCCTCTGTCAAAGATATCAGCGCCTACATCTTCTGCACCGCCTGCAATATAAGCATTTGTGCGGCATCTGATACTGCCGTTGCGACCAACGCACTCGTGCATTCTGTACATAGGCTGCATGTGCATTGGCTTCCATATTGGTCTTCCCTCTGCATTTATGCTTGCTATCGCTTCCAAAATTTCAGTAGGACAAGTCTTGCCGGCTTCTTTGATGTACAAAGCCTCGCTGTCATTTCTGACCTGCTTGCACATTGCGTCTTTATCTATGATAAGTGCAGACAGCCAATAATTTGGCTCTGTTCCCTCAACGATAGGATTCATTTTAACAGGAAGTCCTTTAAGACCCTCTTTGTATCTCTCGTATATTGCTTTTTTCTGCGCAATATGCTCCTCAAGATGCGGATACTGACCACGAACGACTCCTGCAATAACATTCGACATACGATAGTTGTACCCGACCTCTTCATGCTGATACCATGCCGCATTCTCACGAGCCTGCGTTGACCACTTACGAGCCTTATTTGCATCTTCAAGGCTGTTCGTCAGCAAGCATCCGCCACTAGAACCTGTTATTATCTTATTGCCATTGTAGCTTACAGCGCTGTAATCACCAAAGCTTCCGCACTGTCTGCCGTCAATGGTAGCACCCATAGCTTCAGCAGCGTCCTCGATCAAAAGCGCACCATGCTTCTCGCATATCTTCTTTATCTCGTCCATTCTTCCAGGAAAACCGTATAACTCAGCGCTTACTACCAGCTTGACTTCAGGATACATCTCAAAAGCCTTTTCAAGCGCCACAGGATCCATGTTCCAAGTATCTCTGTCAGTGTCGATAAAAACAGGAATACCGCCCTCGTAAACAACTGGGTTGAGAGTAGCGTCAAAGGTCATGTCGCTGCAAAAAACTCTCCTGCCCTCAAGAGCGCCATGAGATATAGCAGGCTTGCCATAAAGCCTCTCGCCAGCAAGCTTACAGCACAAGTGAAGCGCAGCCGTGCAGCATGAAAGGCCAACAGCATACTTGACTTCAGACTTCTCCGCCGCTATCTTCTCGACCTCATTTATATTCTTACCGATTGTAGACATCCAGTTGGTATTATAAGCCTCAGTAACATATTCAAGCTCCTCACCATGCATTGTAGGTGACGCAAGCCATACTTTTTGTTTAAAGGGTTCTATTTTTTCCATTATTTTTCCCTCTTCCATATTTACTTCATATAAGTAACCATAATTACACTTATTCACGTTAATAATTTTATCACAAAATTTTAATCTAGTCAAGTATTTACCCCATACTTATGTATATTTTTTCAAAAATCGTACATTTTCAGTGTAATATACAATGCTAACCATTTACAAAAAGCTCAGTTTGTGCAATTTTATACTAAGCTGAAAGCTATAATTTTCTTCATTTAAAATTGTTAAATCATGAAACGTTTTGAATAATATTTTTACCACAAGATTTTTGTTCCAGACAAAAGCTGACTTGATTTTTATCTGCATTTTACACGGCTTTTATTGATTATCAGGCAAAACCAGCATATAATCATAATAGTAATTATGGCGAAGTATGAGAAATATGATTGGAGCGGTGTTTATGATAGTAAAAATTTTCTGTGCGGTTTTGGTAGCCCTTGGAGTGAGCGTTGCAATTGTTCTAGGCGGTCTGATAATTTTGGCTTCTTGTGTTAGTGGCAGAAAAAAGCCCGCTGGTGACAATACCGCTGATGACGAGGACACATTTATTTACACAAATTATATGCAGGGATTTTACCTATAACTTTTTCTATCCTGCCAAGCTTTTTAAATAGTATACTCATCAAGTGGAGAGTGCTTTGCCCATAAGCATTCTCCACTTTTGTATACCATTTTTTATTCTATCACTCGACCCCCAAAAAACTATTGACACAGCCCGAAACTTGTGCTATACTCTCAACAAAATCAAATGACACTACACGCAGAAAGGGCGTTTTATAATGACTGAAAAAGAAAAAATGCTTGCGGGCAAGATATATGACTCCTCCGACAAGGAGCTTGCAGAATTGAGGACAAAGGCTCACAAGCTTTCACAGCAGTACAGCAGTTTGTATGAAGATGATGAGAGAAGAAACGCTATCATTGACGAGCTTCTGCCCGACCATGGCGAGGGATTTTTTCTCCAAGGTCCTGTGTATTTTGACTATGGCGTTTTCACAAAGTTCGGCTCAGGCTGCTATGCAAACTTCAATCTGACAGTGCTTGACACCTGCCCTGTGACCATTGGCGACAACGTGTTTTTCGGTCCCAACTGCACCATTGCCACACCTGTTCACCCATTCAGATGGCAGGAGCGTAACATGAAGAAAAAGTCTGACGGCACTTTTTATGATGATGAATACGGCAAGCCTATCACCATACACTCCAACTGCTGGATAGCGAGCAATGTTGTCATCACAGGCGGAGTTACCATAGGCGAGGGCTGTGTTATCGGTGCAGGAAGCGTTGTCACCCGTGACATACCGCCAAATTCTCTTGCGGCAGGAAATCCATGCAGAGTTATCCGTGAGATAACTGAGGAGGATTCTATCAAGTACAAAGCAGAACTTTTCTGAGCATAAAAAATACCCCTGACCAGAAAATGATCAGGGGCATTTTTATCGTCTGTCGGATCATTGAGTATAGACCCATTTTCTATCGGACCACGCTCCGTTATAAGTCTTTCCGCCTTTGACAGTGTAGCTTCTTACACGTACGTAATATTTTTGATATCTTGCAAGTCCAGAAACTGTCTTTTTATCGGTGCGGTTGTTTGTTACCTTTACGCTTTTTGCTCCCTTAAAGTCGGAACGCTGTGAGTATGATATTTCATATCCCGTGGCAGACCCTTTCTGTGCATAATCTATAAAGAAGCCTGCATATGTGCCGTAAAGCTTCTGTATCACCTGCTTTGCAGGATAGATAGCAAAGCTTTTGGTGATAACTCCGCCGTAAATGCCCTTGCCTGTGATAGTCACCTTTGCGGTGCCGACCTTGGTGTTTGCAGAATATTTCACAGTGTAGTCTGTGCCGTTTTTAAGTGTCTTTGAGCCGTATTTTACTGTGATCTTCTGCGTTATCGCCTTGCCGGTAAAGCTTTTTGAAGAAATACCGCTGACCTTTGCGTTTGCAAAATTAGTCTTTGCCGTCACAATGCTTTTAGCGTCTGACCAATTGCCGTAATAGGTCTTTCCGCCCTTGACAGTATAAGAGCGAACTCTTACATAATATGTCTTTGAAGCCCCTAATCCAAGTACCGTCATCTTATCCGTCTTGTTGGTGGTGAATCTGTATGTGGAAGCATTTGAAAAATCAGATCTTGTGCCATACTGGACCTCATAGCCTGTTGCAGATCCTTTCTGCACAAAATCCACAAAAAAGCCCTTGTATCTTGTTTCAAGCACCTGTATCTGCTGTTTTGCAGGATTTATAACAAAAGAAACGGTCTGCTTGCCCTTATAGTTTCCGTAAAATTCAACTGTTATCTTGCCCGTGCCAACATTCACGTTTGAGAAATACATCACCATATAATCAACATAACGTTCAAGGGTCTTATTGCCGTCCTTTATAAGCACATCAGGTGTTATCTCCTTGCCGGTGAACGACAGTGGTGTAGCGTAATAAAGCTTGACCTTGGAAGCGTCCTTTGGCTGGATAGTAAAGCTTTTTGCAACAGAGCCTCTGTATTCGCCTTTTCCAACAAATGTCATTTTTGCAGATCCTGCGTTAAGATTGGTCTTATAATAAACAGTGTAATCCACGCCCTCTTTAAGCGCTTTGCCCTCATAGGTGAGCGTTACGTCAGGCTGTTCAATATTCTTTCCTGTGTATGTGAAGCTGTTCTTGAAGCCTGATATCTCGCAGTCTGCAATAAGCTTGCTGTCAGAATACTCCGCTGTGACAGTCATATCCTCCGTGACGTTTTTATAGTCCTTGTCCCAGCCTGTAAAACGCAGACCCTTTATAGCAGGGGCTTTCGGAGCTTTTGCAGACTTACCATATTCCACTGTCTGCTGACTTATCACCTTGCCGTCCTTATCCACAAACGTAACGTTATATGTATAAGGCTTCCATGCGGCATAAAGGGTCTTTGCACCGCCTGAATATGATATGCTTTCTATTCTTTCACCAGAAAGTGCAGCGTTATCATACCAGCCTGCAAAGTCTGCACCCTCTTTTGTCGGTTCGGAAAGCGTCACGCTTTCGCCTTTGCTGAGGTATTCTGGATTGCCTGTGCTGTTCGTGCCGCCATTTAAAACATAGTCGATAGTGACAAATTTTGCTTCAACAAGCTTTGCCTTTACTGTGCTGTCAGCAGTATAAACTGTGTTCGCATCGACAGCAATGCCGTTCTTGTACCATTTAAGAGCATAACCGCTTTGCACTTTGACAGCAGGATATTTCACCTTGCCGTCCTTATCAGTGCAGGCATAATGCTTGCCGTCGGGGGCTTCAAATGTTATCTTGTGCGAAGCCTGCTCCCCAGGACGAGTTAGCCTTGCTTTGCCGTCTGCCATTGTCCACCTGCCGCTGTCTGTCTGCTTTCCGCCAATGGTATTCAGCGAATAAGCTGCAGAGCTTGTAACGTTAGACAAAGCCGTTTTCTTTACCTTGCTGTCAGAAAAGTTGCCATTATACCAGCAACCGGCATATTGCTGTCCATAATAAAAAGCGTCATTATCGATACTGCCCACCATAGCTTTAGCATTTGAACTGCTTGACTTTGCAAGGTCTGAAGCACACTCTGTCAGGGTCAGACCACCTGCTTTGCCCACGATTCCGCCTGCTGAGCTTGTACCCTTGACAGTTCCGCTGAACGTACAGCGCTGGATAGATACCGCATCAAATTCACCTACGATCCCGCCTGCGTACTTACCGCTGACAGTTATTTTCTCAGCACTGAGATCTCTTATCTGCGCTCTGTCCTCAGCATAGCCGAACAGACCTGCATAAGAATTATTTTGGATAACAGCGTTTTTCAGAACGTGTCCGTTGCCGTCAAAATATCCGCAAAAAGGCTTTGAAGCCGTTCCTACTGCCGATATCTTTGCACCACCGAAGTCGATGTCTTTTTCAAGCACAACACGCTTTCCTGCAAAGCTTTCACCGCCTGATACACGCTTTGCGAAGTTTTTCCAATCCGTCGCTGTCTTTATAACAAGGCTTTGTTCCTTTATCTCTTTCGCCTTTGCCTTTATAAGAAGCTTGGCATTGGTAATATCGTTCTTTGATGCGTTTTCGTCTGCAATAACTTTCTTGCCGTTGTTGACCTCACGCTCATAACCGCTCTGCTTTTCATACTTTGCCACAAGTGTTTCAAGCTCGCTTTTATCAGACTTATCTATATCATCGGTATAGGCAAATATTATAGGCTGACCAGTATAAGCGTCCTTGTCGGTAACGTCCGTCCAACTGTCGCCGTCATTGGAAATATACGCCTGACCAGGCTTCATGACCCCGTCTGAATAGCCATAAACGGTCACATAGCCTGAGCCGTCATCACCGCTGAATGTCATCACGACAGAATATCTTTCGCCCTCGTCAAGCTCAACATCAGGGATATCCACGGTATAAAAGCCGTCGCTCTGCACCTTTCCGCTGACCTCACATTCAAGTATCCCAACAGGAGTGCTGTCTGAAACAGAAGTGTAGACCTGCACGGTGTAGTCAGACTTTCCAGTGTAGCCAAGATACATAAAGCCCACTTTGTCAAGAAGCTCGTCTTTTTTTGCTGTAAAAACATCAGCACCGCTCATTTTGTTTTCATTGCTAACATAAAATATAGAATTATCCTTATTAGCAGGATAATGGTAATTATTATCACAGCTTTCAGTGAGGTCGAACGCCACCCAATCGGTCATTTCTGCCTCTTCATAGGATATCCAGTAATAACCGTCCGTGCCACTGGATACTCCCCAAGAGCCTTTCACAAGCCATGCCCCGTTTTTCTTTGGCTGATAGCCTGCAAGGAAATTTGACTTGCTATAATTATCGTCCCAGCCCACTACGCTTACGGCATGATTTATTCCACTATATTTTGTAGTTTCCGGATCGTAATAGCTTTTGTTATCAAAGGTCATATACAGGTCGTCTGCATAATAGCTCACCATTACTCCGCCAAGCTCTTTTATCTTGTTTTTAATGGCGTTTCGTCCGCCTGTGATAGTGGAAGCGTAATTAAGCTGATATTCGCAAACGCCCTTTTTCTCCTCAGATACGATAGTGGCTTCCGTTCCGTCGGACACGAAAGGCTCATATTCATCATAGCAAAGTCCCCTATGAGCCGCCATAGCAAGGGACGAATCCATCCACGTTCCGCCGCAATCCCATATTGACTCGTCAAATCCGCCGTTAGCATATGTAGAGAGGACAAGGCTCGGCACAGAAAACTGCACGTTTTGATTTTCAAGCCCCTTTTGGATAAGATTGCTCTCTGTGCAGGAAAGTGCCGCAAACGCCCAGCAAGTGCCTGTCTGGAACTGATTTTTGATAGTCGTCAGCGTATTCTTAGATCTGGGGTCATATTTCGCAGGCAGCGAAGCCGTTGCCTTTTGTGCGTAAGCTGAAACCCCGTCGTCCGTATCGACCAAATCTTCATCAGCGATCTCCGATTTTTCCAGACCTTCCTTTTCGTAGCCATAACCATTATCAGTAAAAATTATCCTGCCCATCTTGAATTTCGGGCTGTCATTATCTCCGCCATGCTCCATATCCGCAAAAGCTGCGCAAGGAAACTGCACTGACAATATCGCCGCCGTCAAAATGGCGGCACATTTATAGATCACCTTCATAAAGATCTCCTTTCTGCTTTTCTGTTATTTAGTTGCACAAAGTTTCTTTTGGTTACTATTTTAATGATTACTTTTTTATCTCTTTCTCCCCACTGAGATAATATTTTTCTTAGTAAGCACAAGTAGCACAATGCCAAGCAAAAGTATCAGCGGCCAAGTAAGATACGGTCTTTTATCATTATCAATATCGGTCACGACCTTATCAGGCTCACCATTTTTATCAGTGTTGTAATACACGTTCACTTTTTCGTTCTGACTCACATAATATGTGCCTGTGAAGATCTCTCTTGTGTACTCCTTGCCGCCAACATCAAAAGCGACAGTTATGTAATATGTTTCAGCTTTGTTGCTTGCCTTTTTGTTATGTCCCCAAGTTTTCAACTCATGGTCTATCCACTTCACATAGCCTGTGGTTTTCTCAGCACTTGACATGAAAACCCTGTTTGAAACATACTTGCTGAGATTATAGATAGTAGAGAAACCACCCATAAGAATAAAAACGATACTCAGAGCGATAAGCCCTGCATTTTGCTTTTTCATTTGATATACCCCCTGAACAGAAATGTTGTGTTAATATGAATTTATTATATCATATGAGAACATGGAAAGTCAATAAGCCTATCCCATCTTTCCATAAGTCTTATGGACATATTTATTAGTACGGTTTTGATCGTTGAGGTAAGCCGCTATTTTCTTTCTGCTGTAAGGACTTTTTTATAAGATCATGTTGAAACTTTATTTTCTTCATTTTTTGAATAATTCTTGACTTTGTTACAAATCTGTGTTATACTAATCATAAACGAACGGTCGGTACGCATAAAAGGAGCGAAGCAACATGAAAACAACTGAGCAACAGCACAATGAGCGGAAACGTGAACTAATGGAAAAGTGCTTCGAGTGCTATGCGGAAAACGGGCTCACAGGCACAGGAATTAAAGCACTAGCCGATGCGTGCGGATGCACGAAAGCAAATTTGTATTCGTATTTTAAAAACCTTGATGAACTGATCATTGAGTCAACGGCATACTGTATGGAAAAGGTTGAGGACGACTTTATGGAGATGGCACCCACCGACCCCGAGGATGTTGTCCGTTTTGTGAAGGAGGTCCCGTATTGGACAGCAAAAAAGCACGGAAAAAAATATCGCCTGATGTATCAGATATATACGCACCCGAAGTATATCGAGTACGGCAAGAAATTCTTTGAGGGCGTGAACGAACGCTATACCGAGTACGCCAAGCGGCTGGAGCCGAAGATCGGCATTCCCTATACGGTCATCACGCCGCTGATCTTTATATTCGTCCGCGCCTGCGTTCATTATGCGATGTTTGAGGATGAATATTATCTGAAAACCCAGATGGAGGTCTTAAAACAGGGGGTCGCCCTGTTTGTGGATAAGTACAAAGCAAACCAAGCATAAGCCTATCGACCGCCGCTCATTTACGGCGTAGGCAGCGGTGCAAAGCTCCGCCGTGATAAACAATTCCGAACGGAGGAAAAAAGATGAAAACAAGAAAAAAACTACTCACAGGTACACTTTTGGCGCTTTGCACCGCTCTTTTGGTGCTTTGCAGCGTGCTTGCAATAGGATGGAGCAAGGCGGCAAAAACAGGCGACGCACTGCCGGAGGTGCGAAACAACGGCACGGCGATTCAGTGGAAATACAGCGACGAAGCCGACTGGCACAACCTTGTGGCGCTTACCGAGCTGCGGGGCACTGCCGGAGAAAACGGAGCAGACGGTAAAAATGGTAAAGACGGCTCTGACGGCATTAACGCCAAAAGCATAGAGGTGCAGCGAGCTGAAACCCACATACAGTGGCGTTACGAGGGCGATGAGTGGCAGGACCTTGTGGCGATAGCCGACATCACAGGCCCCACCGGGCAGAAAGGTGCAGACGGAGCAAACGGAAAGACACCGGAGTTCCGTGTAAGTGAAAACACCCTGCAGTGGCGCTATGTCGGCGATGAAATATGGCTGAACCTGTACGATCTTTCGGTTTTGAAAGGTCTTGACGGCAAGGATGGTATAAACGGAAAAGACGGAGCCGACGGCAAGGACGGAACAAACGGACAAAACGGCTCCGATGGCGCGGACGGCAACACCCCCTTCATTGGTGAAAACGGCAACTGGTGGATTGGAGAAACCGACACCAGCGTAAAAGCCGCAGGCATTGACGGCACAGACGGCGAAAAGGGAGACAAAGGCGACAAGGGAGACAAAGGCGACAAGGGAGATAAAGGCGAAAAAGGAGATAAAGGCGACAAGGGCGATGCCGGTCAGAACGGCAGCTGTTCGGGGTATTTTCACGCCTCAAACGGCGGCACCGGCGCTTCATTCAATCAGCCGCTTCAGTTGTTTGAAGATTGCAATTCCGGAGGACTTTTTGTATGGGATCGAGCCAATAGAACCGTAACGCTGAAAGCCGGACATACATACAGTATTTCATTCAGCGGTTCGGTCTGCATTTCTCACGACATGGGTGGATGGTACTCGGTAGTATTGAAAGGCAGACAAGGCATTCTTAATGATACATTGATCGAAAGGTATATGAACGATGCAGATAATTCACGAGTGTGGATGCCGTTTGCATTCAACCGCATCTACAATGCCGGCAGTGATATTGTGCTGCAATATGAATTTATCCAGTTGACCCCCGGCACACAGCTGAACGGTGCTGTCTATAATATTACAATCATTGCTCTTGATTGAGCCGACATATACAAAACGGAGGTAGCAAGAAATGAAAAAACGAATACTCAGCATCCTGCTCACCCTTTGTATGGTTCTTTGCCTTGTGTCGACAAGTGTATTTGCCGAGGATAATATGGCAGCGAGTGGGACGGCGGAAGTTTCCACAGCGGCGGAACTGGTTTCAGCAATCAGATAAGCTTCATACGGAACAGTCAAACTGACGTCAGACATTACCATTTACACCACATTAGTGGTCAACCGCACCGTCACCCTTGATCTCAACGGTTATGTGCTGAAATACGGCAGCAGCAGTGCAGGGCATGTAATCACTGTGTCCAGTGGTATTTTGACAATTGAAAACAGTGACTATACAAAATCACACAATTTCCAAAAGAAGTATAATTTATATGTAAATGATTTTTTTTGAATTTTGCTCCGTTTAAAATCATACTAATTTTAGCTTTTAATTTTTTTCATTCCAAAAACCGCCCCATTTCGTTCTATAAATTACCTCTTATAATCAAATCATGCAGACATATAATATTATTGCAAGCCCGAAAAACAAATGAAAAGGAGATACGAAAATGAAAGGTATCACAACTCAGGAAGGCAGAGAAACACTCAACAAGTTCAAGATGGAAGCAGCTAACGAAGTTGGCGTAAACCTCAAGCAGGGCTACAACGGCGATCTTACAGCTCGTGAGGTCGGCTCTGTAGGCGGTCAGATGGTCAAAATAATTAGTCCTGAACAACAATGGATATTTACCCGAAACAGCGTAAGAAACACAGGTCATTGCATCGAGATTACATATGCCGTTAGACTGTCAGTATAGGAGCAGCACAACGATATATTTTCTTATCAAAACATCGCATTTGTAAAAACAAATGCGATGTTTCAATGTTTATTCTTTCAATATGTTAACCCAATCATCTGGAAATCCCATAAGTTTTTTATCAACGTGAGGGTACTTGTGAAAAAGTTTATCTAGTTTGTCCACAAACGCTGTCCAATGTTGATCATTAGTTATTAGATGTTTTATGCAAAGAAGAGTTGCAAATACACGGATACTGCTTATCCCCTTTTCTGTATATTGCTTATATAGCTTTGGCGTTTTAGCAAGATTAACATTATACAAACGTCCATAGTGTGCACAAATATTCCGCACAAAAGCAATGTGTTCGACCCAGCTTTCAAGATAAGTATATCCCACGCCATACAACGTTGCAACGGCTTTTTTGTCCTGAGGTTTCATATTTTTATAAAACTTTGAGAGCGTACCGAAACTGAACAGCTCCACCAAAGCGTAAAACGGAATTTTGCCGTCAGTATAATTATTTTTGAAATTCTTAACAAAAGGGGCTTTGCTATTTCTGGATATTTCCTTTTTTATCTCACAAAGAAAATCATAGTGATAGCCAGGATCATTAAAATTATCCGGATCTTCATATCCTAGTACACCATAAATATGTGAGAAATGATTAGCTACCCTACACCTGAGATTAACTTCGATTTGCTCTATCCAAGTAAATAAGAGTTGCCTGAAGTTGGCGTTAAACAGGTATAACTCAACGATTTGTTCAAAGGATATAGAACCATCAAAATTTTTATTTTTACCTTTTAGTCCAAGATCATATGCTTTTATCAAGCGGAAATATGAAATATCATTAAGAATTCGACGTGCATATTCTTCATTGACAATTCTCAACCCAAGCATTTTCAAGTTCTCGATTTGTTGATCAACATTCATTGATGGTTGCTGTTCTTTAAGCTGCATAAAAAAGTCCCCTAATAATTAAACGACCCGACGTGGTACGCATTGCTAAGAGGCGTGTCGGGTTCTGTTAATACTATTATATGCGATTTTTTCTAAAAAGTCAATGGTAAATATATCTAGATAGATGTCATGAAAATGAAATTATGTTATTCTTAAGTGCTATCACTCTTTATTATTTTTTATATTAAAGATAGAGTACAGGAATCATTGCATTGTCGAAAATATTAAATAATTGTAAAATCATCACATCATAACTTGACTTGCATTTTAGACAAGTGTATAATATCGTTATAGACAAACGTCTAATACGGAGGTGTGTAATGATAAACCAAATAAAAAAACTTCCAGATGCGGAATTTGAGATAATGAAAACTATTTGGAGTATGAGCGAACCTGTCACAAGTTCTCAGATAGCAGAAAAAATGAGCGACCATAATTGGAAATTACCAACTCTCACATCATTTCTTAAACGCCTTATTGAAAAAGGATTTTTAAGAACGGAGAAAACAGGTAAGGAGCGTCAGTATTATTCGCTGGTATCCCAATCGGATTATCTTAAATTTGAAACAGAAAATTTCTTTGGCTCGGTCCATAACAACTCACTTTCAAGCCTTGTTACAAATCTATACGAAACTGATAAGCTAAGCAGTCAGGATATCGATGAGCTGATACGTTTTCTTGAAGAAGTAAAGGACAGAAATAATGATAAATAATTTATTTACATATTTTATACGGAGCAATGTACTGATAGTGTGCCTGTATCTTTGCTGTAAAATATTTTTAGCTGTAGGCAAAAAGCGTCAAAAATTATCATTCTACAAGGTATGTTCAGCGTTGTCATTGCTGATAATATTCCCCTTAGACCTGACCACTCTTATTCCTCACCAGGCTGTCACCGCTGACGTAGTTCAGAATATTTACGTACAAAAATACATTTTTACAGAAACGCAGCATATTCCAGCTGTCAAGAAGATAATGCCTTTTCTTGTTGCGGTCTGGTGTATTGGTGTAGCTTTCAACAGCTTTGTTTGCATTTACAAGTACCTTGCCTTAAAGCGCTTTGTTGACCGCTGGGCAACAAAAAATGGTGTATACAAATGCGGCAATAAAAGCCTGAAAGTAAAAAAGTGCCCAGGCATTTCAAGCCCTATGCTTATGGGCGTGTTCGCCCCTGTAATAATTCTTCCTGACAATATCGCAGCTGATAATTATGATGTGGTATGTATGCACGAAAAATTTCACTATCTTAATCACGATATATTCATAAGGATAGTAATGCAGGTCGTTTGTATAATCAATTGGTTTGATCCGCTTGCATACAAGCTTTCACGCAGTATGAATTTGCTGTCTGAGATAGCTTGCGACGAAAAAGTTGTCAAGGAGATGAATGATACCGAGAAATATAACTACTGCGGTATGCTGATAAACAGATGTGAAAATGGTAAACAAGATACAGCATTTTCAGCGTGTTTGTATTCACAAAAAGAAAAGGTGAAAACTAGGATAAACGAGATAACTGCCAAGAAAAAGAAGTCATATGCAAATATTATAATACTTGTTGCTATAACTTTGAGCACGCTTATCCTCTGCTCTTTTGTTGACATTAATATCGATGACGAGCTAAGTTCGACCCACACCTTTAACAATGGTGAAATGGTAACAAAAGAGCCTGTTTTCGTGAATGAAGGTCAAAAAATAACTATAAAGATCGAACTTGACCTGTCCTCTGATTATTCAGACAAAGACGGAGAGTATATTGAACTAGGCTACTATCAGGACGGAACAGAACACAGAATTTTCTGTGACAAGACTGCAGGCAACGAGATAAATTTTACCGCTAATAAAGACGGCGACCACACTTTTTATTTAAAAAATTACTCTGCATATAAAATAACCCTTTCGGAGTTTGACGTCAATGTTCAGTAACAAACAAAACCTCCTCTCGTATATTTTATGCGGATATATTCTTGGCTGTTTGTATACCATGCTTATCAGCGACGCCGATCCTATCTCAAAGTATTATGTATCGAACATTTCGCTGCTGCAATTAGTCATTCCCACCATCGCATTTTCAGCAACACTTTGCCTTATAACTGTTTTCAAAAGAGTTAATTTAAATTTGCTTTTGACAGGATTGATATTTGCTTATTCGTTGATATCAATATGGAAAATGACCAATACCACAGCATATTTCGGCTTTGCCTGCATTGCTGTTTTGGCTATAATAATATTTAGGTTTGCTGATATAAAGGAAACTGAAATATTAAAATGCCGAAAAACGGAGATAATTTCAGTTCTGTTGTTCACGGTGATATCAGTAACAATATTGATGATCGGCACCGTATGCAGACTAAAAAGCTATGAATCATCGTGCTTTGATATGGGAATTTTTCTGCAAATGTTTGAATATATGAGTAAAACGGACAAGCAATACACCACGGTCGAACGAAATGTGCTTATGTCACATTTCAATGTGCATTTCTCACCCTGCTGGTATTTGCTACTGCCAATATATATGATATTTAGAAACTCGGTTGTTTTAGTCATATTGCAAGTGCTTATCATTGCAAGCGGAGTATTGCCGCTGATAAAAATATGCAGGCTTTACAAGCTCGGCAGAACTGACACCGTTTTGTGCAGCATAATATATCTTTTCTACCCTGCATTTTGCAGTTCTCAGTTTTTTGATATCCACGAGAATATGTTTTTACCTGCATTTATATTGTGGCTGTATTATTTTATGTGCAAGAAAAATCACATTGGTGAAGTTGCAGCGTGTCTGCTTATACTCTCAGTCAAAGAGGACGCAGGGGTATACATCATTTGCCTAGGTCTGTATTCCTTGTTTTCCAAAAAGAAAAAGACCAGCGGTTTACTTATCACTATAATCGGCATACTTGGCTTTATTGGCACAAATTTATACATAAACATTTTTGGCGAGGGTGTAAAAGTAAACCGATATGACATTTACTTGGCCGAAAACGACAGCGGACTTATTGCGGTGATCTTAAACGTCATAAAGAACCCGGCATATTTTGTGTCAAATCTGATAACAGTAGATAAACTGCTTTTCCTGCTGTTGATGACAGTGCCTTTTATTTTTGTTTGCTTTAAAATAAACAAAGCGTCAGATCTGTTTTTGCTCGTTCCGCTGATAATCGTTAACCTCAGCACAGACTACACATATCAATATAATGTAGATTACCAATACGTTTTCGGAAGCGGAGCAATGCTTTTCTGTGCTTTTGTTAAAGAGGTATCAACATTAAAGCAGAAACGAAAGGTATTACTTATATCCGCAATGTCAGCGGTCATACTTTTCTCGGTTACAGTTAGTGATAAAATACAGTTATACACCGAACGATATGAAAACACCGCACTTATAACGCAGACTAACGAATTTATCGACACCATAGACAAAACCGTCTGCATATATGCAGACACATATATAATACCGTCGCTTTACAAATTTGATAATGTATATCTTTTGGATAATGCTGATGTTTCAAAAGCTGAAATAATACTTCTTGACAACCGCAAAAATGATTATCAAGGAAAGCTTGAGAAATACAAAAAGACTTTTTCCATTTGTGAAGTTCACGGGATGGTTACTGTATTATTAAATTATTAAATTAAGAATATTATTAAGGCAAAAGTTCTCTAAAAATTCGTTTCTGTTAAATTAATAACGTTTTGACATAGGGGGTATCTCACAGTGCGACGGCGAAAACGCACATCTTACCCCCGTGTCAAAATCAAATCTTCTGTGCAAAACAATGAAAATGGACCATGACTATTGACAAACGTATTAAAATGCGATACCATAAGAATGGAGAATAATATAAGCTCGTAAAGATTTTAAGAGTCTTTGCGAGCTTTTTG
>NZ_FR890721.1:0-3045 GCF_000435935.1 Ruminococcus sp. CAG:57
TCGTCAAGATCGTAATCTTCATCAAAATCCTCATCGAATTCATCATTCACGTAATACTCAAGCTGCTGAGAATTTTCAAGAGCAGTTTGAAGATATTTCTCGTCCAAACCGTTTTCTCTGTATCCCTGCAAAATCGTGTTGTAATACTGCTGACTCGGTGGAGAAATTGTCCCACGATTCATCAGATATGCCATACCTTCGTAGGTTTTTCCGTCCATTTCAAAGGTCATTTTTTCCTGCCTGTAGAAACTGGGGTAGCCTTCGTATTTGTTAAGAGTAGGCAAATCCCTTTCGTCAAGCTCCCATATCAGAACGGGAACTCTTGCACCCTTATTCGGAACGATTGTTGCAACGCCCCTGAACTCTAATTCATAATCCTTGATTTCTGATGTTCCTACAACCTTTGAATGTGGACATCTGTATGCCATTTGCTCCAAATTTATATTGCTTCCATATGCAATATATAACTGTTTATTTTTCATTCTCTACCTCCGATCACATTGACATTTCCATGCCCATTTCTTCATCTTCTTCAAAGTTCTCACATTCGCTCTCTGTCGGCTCTGAATTTTCATCGGATACATTTTCGTTTAACTCCTGAACCTCGCTTACAGGCTCGACACGCTGCCCACGGGCGGCTTGCCGTTCAGCTTCACGTTTTTCTTTCAGCTTTGCTCTTGCGGCTATTCCGTCCTCCGGGTGCCGCCATGCAATATCGCCATCCAAATGTTTTAGCAAATGCGTTCTGCAATTCTTGAACTCATCTCCGATAAGTCCAAGATTCAAAAGCCATACACGAAAGCTGTACCGCATATTATCGCTTTGCGAAACGTGCGGAGAACAGTATTTCTTAGTCATTGCCGCATTGCTTATGGCAAGCGCAAGAACTATCTGACTTCTTACCTCTCCTGCATGAAGACTTCCGTTGTATGCCCTTATCTCGTAATGACCATGCTGAAAGAATGAGTGCAGATTGCAGATAACATATCGGCTATTTGAGTAATGCTGAAACTGTTCGCTCATTCTGCCGTGATACCAAAGCCCCTTTATTTCTTCCATATCTTTAGGCTTTTTTCGGTTAATTTCCTCGATGAACTGCTTATCCATCTTGTGACAGTAGGATTCACGAGCAGAAGAAACCTGCAAAGCGTCCCACAGAAAGTCCTCCTTACTTGCAAAAATATTTACAAGATTGCGTATCTGCTGCGGAGTGTAATCGTCTGCCGAAATGTGTATATGCGTGCCTGCACAATATCTCGGACCTGTTACTCCGCCCGCTTTTCTAAGAGCTCGTACAACCTCCTGCAAAAGCGGAATATCCCCATATTCAAGAACAGGAGAATTCATTTCCACACTGTAGGATTTGGAAGCTCGGTCGCCGTTTGCATTGTAACAGTTGATACTTCCGTCGTACACAATAGACCAATCCCTGCTTTTAATATCTTTAACCGTATATTTATCATAAGTGCCACCCTCATGGACAACCTCTCCTCCCAGAACACCTGAAAGCGCTTTTGCCGCCTGACAGCGAGTTAAGCCTGTCATTTCTATCTCAATGCCAAAATTTCTTGTCTTTATCCCATCAAAATTGCCTGCCAAATAACCGCCTCCCAACAAAAACAGCCTGCAGATTTCTCCGCAAGCCGTAAATTTAATCGTTATTCAATTTCCGTTCTAACTTCGTATCCGCCCTTGAAAATCACCAATATTTCGGTCTTACTCAGTACTTTTATGCACTCGATTAATTTGCGTATCAGCACATTATCAAAGGTTTCCAACTCAAACTTTTCATGCTCTATCATATCCATAATTTCATCAAGTTTCGCCTGTGTTCCTTCTGAAGTTTTGTTCTGCAATTTCAGATTTTCAAGACGTTCGCTCAACTGCTGTTCTTCCGCATAAAGCTTTTCAAATTCACTGTCAAGCTTGTCCTCGTCGCAGCCGCCGGAGGCTATCAAATTGACTAAATCATTTCTTGCTTGGTCGATTTCCCTAAGTCTTTTTCCTGCAGCTAAAATTTCCTCCTGACCTTGACATTCAAGCACCGAACCAATATTCGCTTTTAAAATCCTTGCAATATCATTTCGGCAGGAATAGTAATTGTTTATCGCCCGAATTATCGCCTTATGGAGCTGTTCTTCCTTGATCGTAGGTGAATCGGGGCAGTACTTTTTACCGTGTTCCAGACGGCTTATGCACCGCCAGACCACCTGCTTTTTGCCGTTTCTTGACCACACCCTGCGTCTGTATGGAGTTCCGCAGTGACCGCATATCAGCAGCTCGGATAAAGCATATTTTCCGCTGTATTTGCCTTGCTCAGTTTTGGTTTTATCGCTGATTTTACGCTTGGAAGTTCGCCTTGCAAGCTCCTGCTGTACTCGGTTGAACGTGTCACGGTCAACTATCGGCGTATGATGGTCTGTCACAAGATACATAGGACGTTCACCGTTATTTTTCACCACTTTGTGAGTTATGCAGTCCACCGTAAAACTTTTTTGCAGAAGTGCGTCGCCGACATATTTTTCATTTTTCAGAATACGCTGAACCTCGCCTTTACTCCAAATATTTTTGCCTGTAGCCGTCCTTCTGCCCTGAGCCATAAGCGTATCTGCGATATTTAAAAGCGTGTATCCGTCAAGGTACATATTAAAAATCAGCTTAACTGTTTCCGCTTCTTCAGGAACTATTTCAGGCTTGCCGTCTGCACCTTTTTTGTAACCGAGAAGATATTTATACTGAAACTGTACCTTGCCCTCACGGTAAGCTTTTTCTTTTCCCCAGCTTACATTTTTGCTTATTGACTCCGATTCTGCCTGAGCAAAACTTCCGTACAGAGCTATCATAAATTCAGAAGTCATTGTCATCGTATTGATGTTCTCTTTCTCGAAAATCACTCCGATCCCGAGGTCTTTCAACTGTCGCACATATTCCAAACAATCCACAGTATTTCTGGCAAATCTTGATATCGACTTGGTAATTACAAGGTCGATTTTCTTGTTTCTGCACATACGGATCATGCGATTAAATTCGGTACGTTTTTTTGTC
>NZ_FR890722.1:0-9824 GCF_000435935.1 Ruminococcus sp. CAG:57
TTGCAATTTACTTTGGTCTGCTATGCTCATTCCTCACTCCTCACTTAACTCCACTCCTCACTTAAGCTCCTACTGTATCCTAATATTATTCAAACAATCCACCTTACTAGGCGTTGAACAGCTCGTCAACGATATTGCAAACAGCAGGTCTGTGCAACCCACTTCTTTACAAAAATCAATAGCGTTTATATCAAAATATCTGAAATCACAAACATAGATTTTTGAGAAACCATGGGTGAAAAATGGTATCAGAGCATTTCCAAAGCTGTCTTTAAACACCACAAGCACTCTGCCATTGTCCACGCCCGTGTCTATCTCAGCTATCTCCTGATCCACGTTGAGTATCGCAGAATAGCAGTTCACGCCCTCTGCATAGTCAAAAAACAGCGTAGACTCCACAGGGTTTTTAAACTCCGTATCATAATACTTTACCGTCAGATCATCATTATTGTCAGGCTTATAGTAAATGAACTTATCAGGATATTTTTTCAACTCACTGTTGTAATTGCTGTAAGCATACATCGTTCCCACAAAGCCGCCTATCTCCCATTTATCGTAGGTATCAAGGTCTGGAAAATCTATTCCCGACTGATCGGCAAAAACCTGCGCCGCATAATATGCTCCCAAAGGCTGCCAGTGGTGATCCGTTCTTGAGTAGATATATTCCTTTGTATGCTCAGCCAGAGCGTCATAAACATCGGTGTTGATTATTCCGTTAAGACCTGCGGCAATGTTGTCGATATTGTCTTTCTGATCTGAAACAGCGTCCTTGAGATTGTTCGGCATATAATAAGCCGCCGAAGTCGGGATAGACATATTGTATACGTTCACGCTGTCCCCAAGGTCAGCCTTCCATTTGTTTATGGTGTTCGCATACTTGTCGCCGTTCTCGAACGTGCCATAGTATGCACCCATTGCACGGACGTTTTCGCCCTTGCCGGATACTATAACGTCACCCTCCCACTGACCGTCGTCAAGATTGTCAGGCACGTCAACTATCTTTTCGCTTTCCGTTGTTTTTTTCGTAGTTGTGCTTGTGTCGGTGGTCTTTGCATCCACAGTGGTGGTGGTCCTCGAACCTGTAAAAGCCGTTACCGTTGTTGTTTTTGCGATCTTATCCTGATCCAGCTCTTCTTTTTCCACCGTTTTGAAATCGCCAGTTATAACAGTATCGTTGAGCTTTATTCCAAGCATATTCGTGAAATCAGAGCAGAAAGATTTAAGCTTTTCTCTGTTTGGAACAGTGTCGGTAAAATATTCGGTTATTCCGCTTGTGAAGTCACCGTCAAAATATGATGACAGCGAAAATTTCGGAAAAGTCGCAAGGTTTCTGTTTTCTGACTGTATAAAACCGCTTTCACGCTTCATCACAAGCAGTGCCGCAAACACGCCGAAAACAATAAGCAGGCAAACAACAGAATTTATAACATTAAACTCCAGCTCATGAATATTGTTTTTCTTAGCCTTTTCACGTTCCTCACGACGTTTTTTTGCCTTTTCGATGCCTTTTCTGTAAGCTTCCTCTGCCTTAGCGTCGCTTTCTTCTTTTTCCACAGGATCAGGTTTCGGCTCAGATTTAGGCTCAGCCTTTTTTTCAGCTTTCCTGACAGGCCCCTGCTCTTTCTGAACAGGCACTCTGACATTTATAGTCGCCTCTACCCTGCTGGGCTTCTGAGCATTCTCAGGCTTTTTCTCAGGGCTTCTCTTGTCGATTATCTCGACCCTTTTTCCTGCGATAACAGGGCCTTTATCCTGTGCCGCTGCGTCATATTCCCTATAATAGCTGTCAGGGATCTTCAGCACGAAATTCTTCTTATTCGGCAGCTTTTTCACAGTTCCGTCTGCTGAAACTGCCACAGATATCTCTTTTTTAGTGCCGTTTATGTGATTTTTCTCTTTGGAAAATGGTATAATGACCTCATTATCAGAAGCCTTTTCCTCAGCATTTTTCTCCTGAGCTTTTTGTACAGACTGAGAATTTTCAACTTTTTCGGCTTTTTTCTCAACTTTTTTCAATGCTTCTTCATTATCATCATCAGTATTTAGCCATACGCTTTTCTTTGGCTTCAAAACAGGCTCGTCCGTCCAAATGCTGTGGCTGAGAGCCTTGTTTTTTCTGACTATCTTTTCCACTATCTCGTCATGGACAGTGGAGCTTTTCTCCGTTTCGTCAACTTTTGCCATGCTGACAGCTTCAGGCTTTTTCTTTTCCTCGCCTATGGGCTTTCCACCGAAAGTAACGCTGTCAAGATACTCTGTATAGGCTTCTGAAAGAGCCTTTGTATCAGGCAGTTTGAAGTCCTTTTCAAAATCTTTATTATTTGCCATACTCTTTCACCTGCCTAAAATCTGAAATACAAGAACGGATTGTTTGTTGTGTTCACAAGCAGAACGCTTGAGAGAACAAGTATCGCCGCATTGCATATGATACCTGCTGACTGCATAAAATAGGCTGTACCCTTTGCAGAGAGCGCCTTTTCTTTGATCTTTGGTATAACAGGCATTGTGAAAAGCACTGCCGCTGCAAAAAGCCAGATATTGTTCATGAAAAGGTGCTGTGTAACTGTGTCGGTCAGCTTGTTTCCATTTGCGCCAACAAGTGCCTTGAAGAACGTACCCAGCGAGCCGAGGTTCTCAAAATAGAATATTCCGAAGCCTATGAAAATAACAAGCTTTGTATAGATATGTGCAAGGGGTACGGGCATTTTCTTCATGCGCTTTTTGCCTATGAGCATTTCAAAGAATATGAACATTCCATAGTAAAGTCCCCAGAAAACAAAGTTCCAGCTTGCGCCGTGCCAAAGTCCTGTGCAAAACCATACAAGGAAAAGTCCTCCGTATTTTCTTCTTTTGCCGAAGATAGGGAGATAAAGCACATAATCTCTGAAAAATGAGCTAAGGGAGATATGCCACCTCTGCCAGAACTCCGAGATAGTTTTGCAGATAAAAGGATATTTAAAGTTCTCATCAAAGTGGAAGCCGAATATCCTGCCAAGACCGATAGCGATATCTGAATAGCCTGAGAAGTCAAAATAATACCACAGACCCACAAGAATTGCGCCAAGCCATGTGCCTGCCACAGAGAGGGTCTTTATATTTTCATAGCCGTTTGAAGCAGAGCCGAAAAGGGCTGTTACAATGGTGCTGAGATTATTTGCGATAATGACCTTTTTGCCAAGTCCGAGGATTATTCTTGAAAAGCCGTCGGAGATATCCTTGGCGGTGGTCTTTCTTTCGTTTATCTCCTCGCCGATAACGGAGTATCTTACGATAGGTCCTGCAACGAGCTGTGGGAACATGGATACATACAAAAGAAATCTGCCGAAGTTTTTCTGCGGCTTGACCTTGCCCCAATAGCAATCGACGGTATAGGAAATAGTCTGGAACGTATAGAAAGAGATACCGATAGGCAAAACGATATTAGGCACCGGTATGCCTAGACCGAACCAATTGTTGAGATTTTCCACAAAGAACGCCGTATACTTGAAACCGAACAGCACCCCAAGGTTAAAGACAAGCGACCATGCAAGCGCCGCTTTTGCCTGCCAGCCTTCGGGGTGTTTTTCTATCACCCGACCATTTATGTAGTCCACAAGGGAGGAAACTATGAGGATACTAACCCAGACAGGCTCGCCCCATGCGTAAAAGATAAGTGAAAACACCACCAGCACTGCATTTCTTATGGCTGTACTGCGTGTGATAAAATAACATATCAGGCACACAGGCAGGAAAAAATACAAGAAAAATAGATCTGCAAATACCACAACAAAACTCCTAACAAAAATTGATAAAACAGCCATTGTCGGCTTATTCCGACAAAAGGCGATACACATTTAAGTATATCACTGAACACTCTAAAAGTCAATTAAAACAGAGGTCTGCGGAAAGTTTTTCGGTTATGCACAAAAAAAGCCGCACAAATTGTACGGCTTAGAAATATCTAAAAATCATGTGCAAGTGACCGATAACGGGCAAACAATGTCCGCCCCTACAGAAAGTCACGCATTTACGCTGTTTAATACTTTATTTTCAGGGTCTTGCCCGGAACGCTCACGCCGTCTGACAGAGTGATAGGGAGCTTTTGCTCCTCAGAGAAGCCGATAGTTTCACCGTCTTTAAGCTCAACGCCCTCAGAAAGCACATACTCGGAGATAGAAAGCAAAAATCCAAGCAGGTCGTTAGGCTGTTTTGGAGAGTCAACTATCTCCATTTCCTCATATCCGAAAAATCTCATACCTGATGTGAAAGCGCAAAGACCTGTTTTAGCAAGATACATACCTGTGTAGATAAGAATAGGCATCGGATACTCGCCGTCTTTGATAGTTTCGGCAAAGTTCACATAGAAATTCTTCTCATAAACTGTCGGGTCTTTATAGATACCGATAGCGTTATCGAGCTTGAGCAGAGAGCTTGCCACCTTTGCGAAGAGGATAGCCTGCTCAACAGCGCTTGTTTTATTCATTACAGCGAGCATAACGTGCGCCTGATGCTTAGCGACCTCGTTTGCGCCCTCTTTCCAGAGAATATTATACTTTGCCGCATTTTCAGCTTCCTTGTTAGGAACTGGGTTAGGCATAAGTGAGCAAGCGACCACCATATCGCCAACCTTGAATACCATAGCGTTGTCTTTTACATCGTCCTGCGGAACGATGTTCCAATCGTCTTTCAGAAACTTTTTAAATCTGAGCCAATCCATGTTAGCGTCTGTGTAGAGAACGAAGCCTGCAAGGACGTTGCCTTCCTTTTTATCGTCCTTGGTTTCCTGAACGTTTTTGTTTTCTTCTGACATTTTGTTACCTCCATAAGATAAAGTCTGTTGAGGTCATTATAGCACACTTGGGGAGAAAATGCAACAGGGGGAGGTAAATGAGGAATGAGGAGTGAGGAATGAGGAATTATGGTATCGCCTGCGGCGATGATTTTTTGACCATGCTTTATCACACATTTGTATACCATGTACCTGCACAAAAACGCCGTTCCGACTTCTCGTCAGAACGGCGTGGTTATTATTCTGTTACCGCTGTTTCCTCAGCCTGCTGTGTTTCAGGCTCGTTGAAAGGCAGCTTCACTGTTATGGTAGTTCCCTTTTCAAGCTCGCTTTCAAGGGATATCTCACCGCTGTGATATGCGACTATATGCTTTACTATAGAAAGCCCTAAGCCTGTGCCGCCTATCTTCTTGGAACGGCTTTTATCAACTCGGTAAAAACGTTCAAAGATTCGGCTTTGATGTTCGTCGGATATACCTATGCCTGTGTCGCTGAACACTGCAAAAGCTTTGCCGTCCTCTATGCCGACCGTTACTTTCAGGCTTCCGCCCTCATGATTGTACTTTATGGCGTTGTCCATGAGATTCAAAAACAGTTCTGTGATATAGCTCTGATTGCCGTATATCTGAACAGGTTCGCCCTCAATGGTCATTGTGACCTCTCTATTATCTGCCTTGTGACGGAGTATCTCCTCTACGTCATGGGCGGTTTTCAGCAGGTCTATCTTATCGTTTAAAACGTGTTCCTGCTCCTCTATCTGGGAAAGCCTGATAATATCGTTTATAAGATACAAAAGTCTTTCGCTTTCACGATATATCATACCGCCGTATTTCTTCACGTCCTCTTCCTTGGTGAAAATGCCGTTTTCAAGAAGCTCGCCAAAGCCTTTTATGGTGGTAAGCGGAGTTTTAAGCTCGTGAGATACGTTGGCCGAGAAGTCACGGCGTATCTGCTCACTTTGTATCTCCTCTGTTACGTCAACAAAGAAGATTATGATACCAAAATCAAGGGTATTCTCGCTGTAGACCTTATTTGCAAAGGTACGGTAAAAACGGCTTTTTTCTGTGATGATACCTTTTGCTGCACCGCTTTCCTTGGCTTCTTCAAGCAGACCTATTATCTGCTGATCGTTTGTCATATGGTCTATCTTGGTATGCTCAGTAGGGTCAAAGCTGTTGCCGAGAATTTTCAAGGCGCTCTTATTTACCGAAAGCACTGTCATGTCCTCGTCAAGAAGTATCATGCCCTCAACCATATTTTCAGTGATAAGTGATATTTTTTCTCTCTCTGCCTTTATTTTATTCATGTTCTTATGTATTCGTCCCATAAGAACGTCCGCATTTTTTATGATAGGTTCAAGTTCTTCATAAGGCGTTTCAAACTGACCGATATTCTCGTTCCTCAGATCAAGCTGTTTTACAAGGGAATTTATCGGCTTTATCATGCTTTCTGAAAGCTTTATGGAGATTATGGTGGTGATAAAGATTATTCCTCCTGCGAACACCACCAGCATTGGTATCACTGCAAGGAACACCCCTGCAAGGTTTTCCTTATCTGTAGAAAATCTCAGCACACCGCCGTCATATTTTATGGCATAATAATATGTAGTATATCCAAGGGTTTTGGAAAATCTTGTGGATTCGCCCTCGCCATTTGCCATAGCCTCTTTGAACTCTTCACGGTCGGAGTGGTTTTCCATTTTGGCGGGATCTGCTTCAGAGTCATATTTTACATTGCCCTGTGCGTCGATAAAGGTGACACGGACATCATATTCTACTGATCTTTCCAAAATATCAGCCATTTCTGAGGGTTTATTGTTTCCTGCGGCAACGAGCTTTGCAGCGGATTTAAGCTCATTTTTAGTGAAACGCTGATAGGTAGAATATCCAAGAGAGCCTGCTACTAAAAGGAAAAACAGCACTGTACATGAAACAAGTATCGTCATGACTTTATAGAGTTTTTTCTGCATATGCTGTTCCTCCTTATCTGAAAATTTTTATATTTTGTAGCCTATGCCACGGACTGTTTTGATAAGATCCGTACAGCCTGCGGCTTCAAGCTTTTGTCTGAGGGTCTTGATGTGCATATCAACAGTTCTTGTTTCCCCTGCAAACTCATAGCCCCAGACCATTTCCATAAGCTTATCACGGCTCACGGCTATGGACTTATGGCGCATAAGATACATCAAAAGCTCAAATTCCTTATAGGTCAAAACGACCTCCTGACCGTTATATGTACAGATACGTCTTGATGCGTCAAGGGATACGCCCTGTTCTTCTATGACATCGGCTTCGGCATTCTGCTTGCCTGCACGTCTTAAAACGGCTTTTATTCTTGAAAGCAGTTCCATTACGCCGAACGGCTTTGTTATATAGTCGTCTGCGCCCATTTCAAGACCTGACACCTTATCAAGCTCGCTTGATTTTGCGGTAAGCATTATAACAGGAACGTCCTGAGTGTGGCTGTCTTTTTTGAGCTTTGAAAGTATGGAATATCCGTCCTCGTCAGGAAGCATTATGTCAAGAAGCACCAGCGAAGGCTCTTTGTTTCTTATCTCTTCATAAAACGGTTTTGCTTTTGGAAATGCTTTCACCTCATATCCGCCTGATTTAAGTGCGCAGGATATAAGCTCTCTTATTCCGTCATCGTCTTCTACACAATATATAAGTGCCATAGATCTTACCCCTTTTCGTTAAAACTCTTTAGCAGGCAGAGCGTATTTCTCGCTGTAGCGCTTGACCTGTCCGTCAAAGCCCTCGCCTGAATTTTTAAGCATCTGGACATACTCGTGGACGTCAAAGCTTTCGTCATTTTCCTGTATAAGACAGACCGCTATATTTGAGCAATGGTCTGAAACTCTTTCCAAATTTGTGAGCAGATCGGAGAACACAAAGCCCATTTCTATGGTACACTCGCCTGTTTGAAGCCTTTTTACATGGCGGTTTTTAAGCTTTGTTCTTATCTTATCCACCACTTCCTCAAGCGGTTCAACTCTTGTGGCAAGCTCCAGATCGTGCTTTTCAAAGGCTTCCATGGCGATATCCAAAACATCTCTTACAGCACTGCACATGACTTTTACTTCGGCTGTTGCCTGTGATGTAAAATTCAGATCCTTCTGCTGTTTTTCCTCGGCAACGGACACCATATTCATGGCATGGTCGGAGATACGCTCAAAGTCGCCTATAACATGAAGTATAGTTGAAACTGACTGAGAATCCTTTGCAGAAAGATCTCGGCTCGAAAGCTTTACAAGATATGTGCCGAGTCTATCCTCATAGAGGTCGACGGCTGCTTCATTTGCGGCTATCTGCTCTGCCTTTTCCTTATCGTACTTATCGACGCAGATGCTCATTGCCATGTCTATGCTTTCTTTTGCTATCTCGCCCATGCGGTTTGTAAGCTCTCTGCACTTTTCAACTGCAAAAGACGGTGACTGGAGAAATCTTTCGTCAAGAAGCTTGAACTGCTCTTCGATATTGTCCTTATTTCCCTCCCCCTCTTTGTCTTTGACAGTGAGGTAGGCAAGCTTTTCAAGGACTTTGATAAATGGCAGAAGCACGATAGATGTTGACAGGTTGAATATAGTATGCACAATAGCTATCTCCTTTGCGCCCACAACTCCGTCAACGAACGAGAAGCCGATAAAGGCATTGAGCAGATAGAAAACTGTAAGGAAAAGCAGTGTTCCTATTATATTAAAATAGAGGTGGACAACTGCAACACGCTTTGCGTTTTTGCTTGTGCCTATTGATGAAAGCAGTGCTGTTACGCAAGTACCTATATTCTGTCCTAAAATTATAGGAAGCGCTGAGCCGAAGGTTATTGCACCTGTGGCTGAGAGAGCCTGCAAGATTCCCACTGACGCTGAGGACGACTGAATGATAGCGGTAAGAAGTGCGCCTGCAAGAACGCCCAGAATAGGGTTTTTGAACCAGAGAAGCACTTCTGCGAACTCAGGAACGTCTTTAAGAGGTGCGACTGCACCGCTCATTGAGTCCATTCCGAACATGAGCACTGCAAAGCCTACGAGTATAGATGCGATATCCTTTTTCTTATCGTTTTTTGAGAATGTCAGCATTGCAACGCCTATTATCGCAAGGATAGGCGAGAACGAGGACGGCTTGAGCATATTGATAATAAAGCTGTCGCCGTTAAGTCCTGACAAAGACAATATCCACGCTGTTACGGTAGTCCCAATATTTGCGCCCATTATAACGCCTATGGCGGAATGGAGCTTCATGATGCCTGCGTTTACAAAGCCCACCAGCATTACTGTAGTGGCTGAGGAGGACTGAATGACCGCTGTTACAGAAAGTCCAAGCAACATTGCCTTGATAGGGTTTGAGGTGAGCCTTTCAAATATTTTTTCAAGCTTTCCTCCTGCGAGTTTTTCCAGCCCGTTACCCATTACATTCATTCCGTAAAGGAACATTGCAAGACCGCCTATAAGGGTCAGAACATTAAAAATCGTCATACTGACACTCCCTGATAATAATTTTACACTATTGTTACAATGTTTACAATGAACATTATACAACATAATTGTAAAATAACAAATCAGGCTGAGTAAAATCTGAGTAAAATCGTACAAGAAGAGCAAAAAGGCGGTATTTCCGCCTTTTATAATGATATTTTACATGATTCTTTCTGTTTTATGGACGCCCGTTACGGAGAATACCACCCATTCTGCGATATTTACCGCATGGTCACCGATACGCTCGAAGTATTTTGCCACCATGAGGGTATCTATAGCTTTTTCGCTGTTTGCTTTATCGGCTGCTATCTCGTCGATTATCTTATCCTTGGTCTTTACAAAAAGCTCGTCTATTTTATCGTCAGAGCTTATGACCTTTCGGGCGAGGTTCTCGTCGTCGTTCACATAGGCGTCGATAGCGTCGTTCACCATTTGTGTGGCGGCCCTTGCCATTTCACTGATATCGCTAAGATCCCATTTCTGCTTTTTCTTTATAAGCTGGATATTCAGATCTGCAATATCTGCTGACTGATCGCCAACACGCTCGATATCGGTTATCATTTTAAGTGCAGCGGACACACG
>NZ_FR890722.1:9855-15100 GCF_000435935.1 Ruminococcus sp. CAG:57
TCTGAGATCCTCGGCAAAAACAGGCTGCTGCTGCAAGAGCAGGTTAAGACAGATCCTCTCTACCTCACGCTCCGCCTCGTTTATCTTGGCGTCAAACTCCACCGTTTCACGGGCAAGCTTTGTATCCTGCTCTTCAAGAGATTTTATTGACATTGCGATTATCTGCTCTGTCATTGCTGCCATAGAAAGCAGCTTTTTGTTAAGCTCGCTGAGCTTATTGTCAAAATTCGCACGCATAGATATTTCTTCCTTTCACCTATATTTCCAAAGCGTTTATCCGAAACGTCCTGTGATATACTCGAGAGTTTTCTGTTCCTTAGGATTGGAGAAGATACGCTGAGTTTCGTCGAACTCGACTATCTCGCCATGGAGGAAAAAGGCTGTTTTATCGGATATACGGGTCGCCTGCTGCATATTATGGGTGACGATAACGATAGTGTAATTCTTTTTAAGCTCTGTGGCAAGCTCCTCTATTTTGATAGTGGAGATAGGGTCAAGGGCTGATGTAGGCTCGTCCATGAGGAGCACCTCCGGCTTTACGGCGAGTGCTCTGGCGATACAGATACGCTGCTGCTGTCCGCCTGACATACCCAGGGCTGACTTTTTAAGTCTGTCCTTTGTTTCGTCCCACACGGAAGCCTGACGGAGAGTTGTTTCGACTATCTCGTCAAGGTCGGCTTTTTTCTTTATGCCGTGAGTTCTTGGGCCGTATGCGATATTATCATATATGGACATCGGGAAGAGGTTTGGTTTCTGGAAAACCATTCCCACACGCTTTCTAAGCTCGGTTATTTCCATATCTTTATAGATATTCTCCCCGTCAAGGGTAAAATCGCCTGTTATCTTACAGCCCTCTACAAGGTCGTTCATACGGTTGAGGGATTTAAGAAGAGTAGATTTTCCGCAGCCTGAAGGGCCTATGAATGCGGTTATCTCCTTTTCGGCTATGGACAAGTTTATATTTTTGAGAGCCTGAAAATCTCCATAAAAGAGATCGCAGTTTTTCACCTGCAGTTTTGGCTGTGTCATTTATCAGTTTCCTCCTTTGGAAAGCTTTCTGGCAACAAGGGACGCAAGTCCGTTAAGAAGCAGAACTACTGCCAGCAGGACAACTGCTGTAGCGCTTGCTTCGTTCATATAAAGTCCCTCGTTTGAAAGTGAATACATATGGATAGAAAGGGTACGTCCTGAGTCTGTAAGGCCTGCATACTTGGCGATAGTTCCTGCGGTATAGATAAGAGCGGCTGTTTCGCCGAAAATTCTTCCCATTGCAAGGATAACGCCTGAGAGGATACCGCTTATTGCAGGAGGCAGAACGATAACGAAGATAGTTCTGAGCTTTCCTGCACCAAGTCCGTAGCTGCCCTCACGGAAGCTGTCGTCGACAGATTTCAGCGCTTCCTCGGTAGAACGGATTATGAGCGGAAGCACCATTATCGCCAATGTGCAAGCGCCTGAGAGCATTGAGAGCTTCCAGTTAAGGGCAAGCACAAAGAACATATTTCCGAAAAGTCCGTACACTATGGACGGGATACCTGAGAGTGTTTCTGTAGTAAGTCTTATGACTCTGACGAATTTATTGCCTTTCTTTGCATACTCAACGAGATATATTGCGCAGAATATGCCCAGAGGTGCGGCTATTGCCAGGGACACCAGAAGCATTTCAAAGGTGTTCACGATAGCGGGGAGCATTGACACGTTTTCGGTGGTATAGGTCTTTGCGAAGAGGGACGGTTTCAGATAAGGAACGCCCTTTATCACCACATAGCCCACGATAAGAACGAACACGCTTATGGTAAGCACAACTGCTATTTTGGTTAGGATATTAAACACCAATGACATGGGGTGTGTTTTATAGGTTTTCATTCTGTCTGACATTTTTATCACCCTTTATCCTTTCTGTTTGTGACAAGGTTAAAGCAAAGGTTCAGAAGAAGAATGAACACGAACAGCACAACGCCTGTTCCGATAAGGGCGTCATAGTGAAGTCCTTCGGCATAGCTCATTTCTATTACGATATTGCCTGTGAGGGTACGGACGCTGTCCAGGAGGGAGTGTGGAATGATAGTGGAGTTTCCTGCTATCATGATAACTGCCATTGTTTCGCCTATTGCTCTGCCCACTGCAAGGATAACGCTTGCCAGTATGCCTGACTTTGCGGCAGGGAAAACGACTGTTGCAACCGCTCTTTCGTGTGTTGCGCCAAGGGCGACTGCGCCCTCATAGTAACTGTCAGGAACGGCTTTAAGTGCGCTCACGCTCATGCCCACGATAGTAGGAAGTATCATGATACCAAGGATAATGGAAACTGTAAGCACGCTGTTTCCTGTTCCGCCGAAAAGGTTTCTTATGATAGGAACTACAACTACCATGCCGAAAAAGCCGTATACAATGGACGGTATGCCTGCAAGAAGATTTATTGGAGGCATGAGCCACTTGAAAAGCTTTTTAGGACAGAATTTTGCCATAAATATCGCTGTTAAAAGTCCAATCGGCACACCAATTATTATTGCTCCTGCGGTGCAGTAGAGAGAGCCGACTATCATAGGGAAGATACCATATGAAGCAGGGACGTTTCTAGGACTCCAGTCTGTTCCGAAGAGGAAGTTTCCCACGCCTATTTTTGCGATCGCAGGACAGCCTTTAGCGAACATGAAGATACATATTACTATTACTGCCGCAACTGAAACGCAGGCGCAAAGGAAAAACAATGCTTTCATCGCTTTCTCAAGCAGGTGGGAACTTTGTTTTGCTGTTGGCTTCTGAGCGGCTGTATTCGCTGACACCGCTGTGTTTTCCGTCAACGTAATTATCACCTCTGAAAATTTTTCACTTGTTTTTTGCTCAGACAAAGGGGGCGACAATTTGCTGTGCCGCCCAAAGTTTTGTCTTGTGCAAATCTTTATGGAGAATTAACTTGATAGCTTATTTGCTTTCGTCAGACCATGTTGTCTTTGAGCCTGTATAGATAGCCTTTATCTCGTCCATTGTGATATCTTCAACTGCGTTATCCTTATTTACGATAACTGCGATAGCGTCCTGAGCGATAGTTACAGACTTGATACCCTGTGAAAGCTCGTCGTCTGAGATATCTCTTGAAGCCATACCGATATCAGATGTGCCGTTGATAGCATCCTTGATACCTGTTGATGAGTCTGACTGCTGAACGTCTACTGTTACGTTTGTGTTTGCCTTCTGATATGCTTCTGCAAGCTTTTCCATAACCGGTGTTACTGATGATGAACCGCTGACTACTACCTTACCGGAAGCGTTGTTTGAAGCGTAAGCTGCTGCGCTCTTGTCGATCTTTATGTAGCCTGCCTTTTCGATGATATCCTGACCATCTGAGCTGAGGATATAGTTCTCAAAGTCCTGAGCGGCGTCTGAAAGTCCGTCTTTAACAGCGATATTGAAAGGTCTTACTATTTTATAGTCGCCGCTTTCGATAGTTGCCGTAGAAGGCTCAACACCCTCTACTTTAAGAGCCTTTACTGTATCGTTCAGTGAGCCGAATGAGATATAGCCGATAGCGTTTTTATCTCCTGACACCTGAGTAAGCACAACGTCTGTTGACTTACAGATAAGGGCGTCTTTCTTTGTGTTATCGGTCTTGTTGCCGTTAGAGTCTTTTTCCTCGATACCTGTCAGCTCGATGAATGCGCCTCTTGTTCCTGAGCCGTCCTCACGGGAGATAACTGTGATCTTATCTGAGCTTCCTCCGCAGCTTGCGAGCATTGTGGCTGCAAGTGCAACTGATGTAAAGATCGCTGCCAGTTTTGATGTTCTTGTTTTCATGATATAAAACCTCTTTCTTATACTTGCCCTTTGGGCTTTTTGATTTGCACCTTTTCTCTCTGCACCCTGTGTGCAGGTCTTCATGTTATTTCTATTCAGGTGATATACTTATGATACATCAGCATTGTAAAATCAGTAACCGAAGTAAAGTAAAGTCATTGTAAGATGTTTGCAAAGGAATTTACACACAAAAACGGGCTTTACACTGCTATGCACAATGTAAAATACTTTTGTATAAACAAAAAGTGCGTTCTCACAAGGAAAACGCACTTTGTAAAATCGGTGATATTCTATTTAAAATCAGTAGCTCTGTACAAGTACAACTGAGCCGTCTGCCTTATTATATGCGGCGCTGTAGCCATGACCGTCTTCTGTAAAGACGTAATAGTACATGAAGCCTGCGTCCTCAGTTCTGTATTCATATGAAGACACCTTGCCGTCTATCTGAGCTGTGATAGCGGCGACAGCCTTTGCAGAATCTCCGCTCTCGGCTGATGTAGTTGTTGTAGTTTCGTCAGGCTTTGAGTCTGCTGTAGTTGTGGTAGTTGTTGTAGTTTCTGTATCTGAGGCAGTTGTTGTGGTAGTTGTCGTTGTTTCTGTATCAGGTGCAGAGGTTTCGGTGGCTGGTGTTGAGCTTTCGTCAGCCGGCTGTGAGGTAGTGGTATTTGTGTCAGCAGAAACTGCACTGCTCTCGGTATCGACGAACACGCCTCCCTTACTGTCGTCATCAGCGGCAACAGTTGTTTTTGGCTTTGTAGTAGTAGTGGTCTTATTATTTGTTCCGCCAAAGCCGAAGATCTTATAGCCTGCAACTATAGCAAGAATGACCACCACAAGTATACCCACTGTGATAGTGGCAGTAATTGCAAAGAGCTTCTTTCTGGAAGCGTCATCGTTATCCTCTGTATCATCATCGGAATAATCGTTTTCATCGTCAGAATAATCGCCATTATCATAATTATCCTGATAATTCTCAGAGCCGTCATTATTATCATGGCTATCAGCTATTGGTGTGGAGAAAAACTCTGTAGGCTCTTCCGGCTGTTTAGGCACAGAAAAGGCTCTTGTTTTCTCTTCATACTCCTGTGCCTCCTGCTTTGTGAACACTCTTGTTCTGTCAGCATCGTCAGCAGAGGTGAAATTCTGCTCCTCCTGCTTGCTATCTTCCGTAACAGGTGTGCTTTCGTCTATAAGCAGGTTATGGCAATACTTACAGAGTATTGCTTCTTCGGATATTTCCTTATGGCAAAAAGGACATTCCTTTGTTTTCATTTTTACTTTCCTCCCGAATATTATCTGTTAAATATAATGATAACACAAACCATTTTAAAAATCAACAGGTTTCACCAAAATATCATCAAATTATACCATTCTTTTAAAAAAGGCTCTTTTATGGACATTATTTTTGATGTTTTCGTATGATATCACGGTATAATTTGTTGAATAATGA
>NZ_FR890722.1:15179-15753 GCF_000435935.1 Ruminococcus sp. CAG:57
TGCAAGTATACAAAGTGATAAAAAACCTATTGACAAAACAGGCATTGGGGAGTATAATAATTAAGCTGTCTGATGACGCAGACAAATGCTTCACAGAAACATCTATGAAGCTCAAGGCACACAAAGCTTGGAACTTTTCCGTGGCTGGAGACTTTTCCCCACCGTGTGCAACGTCAACTACGAGGCGTAACTCAGTTTGGTAGAGTGCTTGGTTTGGGACCAAGATGCCGCAGGTTCAAGTCCTGTCGCCTCGACCACTTTATTAAAAAAATGAAAACAAAATAAAAAATGCTTGACAAGTGCTTGGAGATATGATATAATAGATATCGTCAGTTCGACAGATCAAGCAATACAAGCTGGTGTAGCTCAGTTGGTAGAGCAGCTGATTTGTAATCAGCAGGTCGGGGGTTCGAGTCCGTCCACCAGCTCCATTATTTTGTTTTCATTCATATGGGAGAATTCCCGAGTGGCCAAAGGGGGCAGACTGTAAATCTGTTGCTTCTAGCTTCGGTGGTTCGAATCCACCTTCTCCCACCAAAAAGCTCGCAGACTTCTGCGGGCTTTTTTGATGCTT
>NZ_FR890723.1:0-1383 GCF_000435935.1 Ruminococcus sp. CAG:57
CAGAATAATATGCAGTGCGTCATTCAGACGTTTGCAGGACAAAACTCAGGTATTTCCGTTGGATAAAAGCGATTTTGTGCGTACAAGGCTGACCCATTCTCTTGAAGTTTCCTCATTTGCCAAATCATTAGGGCAGACCGCTTTTCAGTATCTGATCGACAATAATATTGATGAAGATATAACAGCGGAAACTAAGGACAAGGTATGCAGTATACTTGAATGTGCAGGGCTGCTGCATGATATAGGCAATCCTCCTTTCGGACATTTTGGTGAAGATTCCATCAGAAACTGGTTTGAAGCAAATCTAACGAAAATTGAATTTGACGGAACTACGCTTGATCGGTATTTAGACGAGCAGATGAAAAGCGATCTGCTTCGTTTTGAGGGTAATGCCCAGGCTCTTCGCTTGCTGACAAAGCTGCACTATCTTGTTGATGAAAACGGTATGCATCTTACTTATGCTTTGCTCAATACGCTGATAAAGTATCCGATTTCATCTTGTGAAATAGATAAGCAAAGTGGTAATATCAAGACTAAGAAGATGGGATATTACCTTGCAGAAAAAGAGCTTTTTGAAGATATTACATCTTCGACCGGTGCAGCAGATTGCCGGTATCCGCTTACATATTTGCTTGAAGCCGCCGATGATATAGCTTATCTGACAGCTGACATAGAGGACGCAGTAAAGAAAGGGTTTCTCAGTTATGACCAGCTTCTTGAAGAGTTAAGAAGTGAGAAATACATAAGTAAATGCGCCGATGAAGATGAGAGAAAAAATTATACCAATATGATCGATTGGTTGGAAACAAAATATCAAAATGCTAAAGCTAAGAAAATAGCAAATCCCGAGCTTAATGCGGTTCAGAATTGGGTTATCAGTATACAGGGAAATCTTTTATACTGTGCTTCATATGGCTTCACAAGAAATTACAGAAGTATAATGGAAGGCACATTCACTAAAGATGTGCTTTCTGTATCACGTGGAAATGCTATGTCAAAGGCTTTAGGGGGTATAGCATACGAGTATGTTTTCCGTTCTAAGCCGATACTTAAAATGGAGATCTCTGCGGGTAATATAATCAATTTTCTGCTCGACAATTTCATTCCTGCGGCAGTTAATTTTGATACTGGAACAAAGCTTTCACCTATGAAGGATAGACTAATGAATATGATTTCTGATAACTATCGTCAGATTTACACAATATATTCTGAGGGTAAGAGCGATAAAGAAAAGCTGTATCTCAGACTGCTTCTGGTAACTGATTTCGTCTGCGGCATGACTGATAGTTATGCTAAAAGGCTTTATCAGGAGTTGAGTGGGATTGAGTGATGGAGGAACTTATTATGTTAATTGATGAAATTATTAATTTTTGCGACGCTGAC
>NZ_FR890724.1:0-1790 GCF_000435935.1 Ruminococcus sp. CAG:57
CTATAGCAGAAAAGCTCTTAGATCACAGGAACGATCTAAGAGCTTTTTTATTTTGTTATTTTATGATTCATCATGATGTGCTTTTGACGGCAAAATTACGTTATTCGTATAACAATAAATAACTATTTTACGGCTCTTTTTAAGCTTTGCTTTGTCGAATTTCGTCAAATCCTCTATTTTACGAAAATATTCAATTATCAAGTTGCAATTCTATAAGTTATCTTATACGATTCATATATTCCGCTTTCTGCTCAAAAGACGAGTGAACATAGCGATCAAGTGTAATACTTACATTACTATGTCCCAGTATTTCTGACAAAGCTTTTACATCAAAACCGAGTTTTATGCAATTTGTGGCAAAGAAATGTCTTATAGCATGAAAATGTACTGACGGTAAATTTCCGTTTTTTAAAATCTTGGCAAACCTATATTGTATCGTCCTTGGTTCTATTGGCTTTTTCTTGTTAGAAAGTATGTAATTATCATTATCTCCTCTGTTGTTTTTCAAAAGCTCTAAAACACATTTTGGAATGGGAATTTTTCTTTTTGAAGACTCGCTTTTCGGTTCTGCAAGCATAAGCTTAGTTTTGCATAGCCCATTCTTTACTTGTATTCTTTGCAAAGTCTTATTCACACTTATGAAACCCTGTTCAATGTCAATGTTTTCCCATTTTAAGGCACAAAGTTCACCTATTCGTAAACCCGTTACTCTTGAAAGATAAATTCCTATAGATGTAAGATCATTCTTTTGAGCCAGTATATCACACAGCTTTTTGTCTTCATCGTCATTCAATATTCTTATTTCAACTCTGTGTTTCTTCGGCATTACAATACCGTCCATGATATTATCTATCTTATAAGTTTTATACGCATATTTGAAAATAGATTTCATAAGAACTAAAATGTCAGTAATATAACGATTCGAGAGATTTTCCTGCTGTTTTCTTCTGATAAAATCATATATATCGTCATTGGTTATTTTACATATACATTTCTGCCCAAAGAAAGGCAGAATATGTTTGTCAGCTTTTAAAATATAATTTGCAGCGGTTGATTCTTTTATGCGTATTGTGACAGTGCCAAACCATTCCTCATACACTTCTGTGAATGTTTTTCTTATTTGCGTTTTAGATATAAGATCAATGTGATATTTTTTCATTTTTGCAATTACTTCATCATGCGTTTTGCCGAAAAAAGCATGATATTTTCGTTTTGATCCTGATGTATCCAAAAATACCCTTCCCTCATATCTTCCGTCTTTTCTGAGATAAACATTTCGATAATTCATCTTAAGCCCTCCAAATTTCAGTAAGTTTTTTCATATATATTGTAAGTTTTGCTGTTTTTAATTCTATTTCTACATTTTTTGTTCATACTTATTGACAAATACAGTAATAAGGTGTATAATAACATAGGTAAACAAAAATTTACTTTTGAGCTTATGTGCATCTGTTATTAAATTATATGTCCTATATTTTCGATTTTAAAGTGCATATTATTATGACAAGCTTTTTTCGTAAAATAGAGGATTTGACGAAAAGGGGATAACTGGCAATGTACAAGATCGACCCGATAGTAAAAAAGATCAGTTCGGAAATAGTTGTCTGCACGGGTGATCAAAAGCTTGAGTATTGTTCAGGTATTGAATTATCAAAAGCTCAATTTGATAAGAGATATGTTATTGATATGATCTATGCAGAGAATGAAAGAATAATCATTGTTCTGAAAGAGGCTGATATAAACAGCACTGATTGGTGTCAGGATAAGGACGTTGGGTTCTTTTAGGTGTG
>NZ_FR890725.1:0-408 GCF_000435935.1 Ruminococcus sp. CAG:57
ATATTTCAACTCACACGCTCACGTGGAGCGTGACACTTGATGTTGTGTATATCTGGTGCTTGCTCAACGTGATGCGGACTTATTTTTTTATTTAATGGGTATCGGTTTGATTTTGTTCACTGTGCGTTCACAAATAGCATGGCATTTTCATGCGAACTTACTAGGGATTTGTGGATCACTTGGGGTACGCTGGTCAAAATATTAGGACGCCTTCAGGGTCATAGGTCTCTTTGGTGCCGTAGTGTTCTACTCTATGCTTCCAATTGTTGCCTAAGTAATATATCCGCAGACTATCATGCTTTGGGTCTATTATTTTCAGAAGTTTATCTTTCACTTTCAGAAAAGTGCCATAGTCTACGTCTATTTCAAACACGCTGTTCTGCACTCGCTGTCCATAATTTTGACACT
>NZ_FR890725.1:448-2831 GCF_000435935.1 Ruminococcus sp. CAG:57
CGACACTTTTCTCAGCCTTGTTTTACCCTTATTATCTGTTGTTGATACATCATAGCTTACTAAGGTCATCATTTATATCACCTCTATTTCAGCAAATAGTTCGGGTACTCATCTAGCTCGCCACGGATATATTTTGCGAGAAGCGAGCTTTGCACATATGGGAGTAGCCCTTGCTGTATCTTTTCGCCCAGATATGGGTGGACTATGCTTATGCGCTTACGCTCCTGCCATGCGGTGAGGACTTTTTTCTTGCCCTCTTTGGAGAGGTATACTGCGCCGCTGACCTGAGTTTCAAAGTCCTCGGGCTTTATCATTTTCAAGTTTATCATGGTAAGCACAAGTCGCTCCACCACGCAACGAAATTCCTCTACAAGGTCGCAGGACAGGCTGCTTCTGCCTGAACGCAGGGCGTGGTAAAAGCCGAGGCAGCTATCAAGTCCTACGCTTTCAAGGGCTGATGTATATGATGAAATCGCGATAGTATACAGAAACGAGAGCATGGCGTTTACTCTGTCGAGGGGTGGGCGTTTGGTGCGGTTGGCAAGGTAAAAATCTTCTTTTTGGTGGAGTATCAGTCGGTCAAATATATCAAAATATGCCTTTGCACAGCTTCCCTCTATACCCATGATGATATCTTTATCGGCAGTTTCATAGACGGTCTTTATGCCGTTTTCAAGATATTTTATACAATCTGTAAGCTCTCCGTCACTGTTTATATCTGGGTTATCGTGGAGCGAACGTCTGATAAGATAACGTGTATTTGAAAGCTTTGCGGCGACAGTATTCCTGATAAGGTCAAGCTGAGGAATAGAAAAAAGCTCAAACTGCTCTTTTCGCAGATAGACGTTGCCCTTTGTTTTGCCCTGAACTCTTGCGAGAAATTTACCTTGAGGAGAAATAAAATTAACGGCTATACCATATTCTGCACACTTGCCCATAAGCGCAGGTGAACAGCCCGAATAGCTGAAAATATAGATATCCTCGATATTAGTAAAAGGCACACGGAACTTCTCGCTGTCCTCTGCCCTGCACACTATGTTTTCGCCGTCAAGTGTGAGGTAGGCAGTTTCTTCGAGAATATAAAGTGAATTGAGCAGTTTACGCATTGTTTTCACCTCCGTTCATGGAGAAAATCGTATTTTTCACGCTATATTTCTTCACTTTTGGAAAGCACATATCCGACAGTGAACAGCCTGAACATTTCTGACCTTTTACACGCTTTGGAATAATATCCGCTGCAAGTATCTCACGCATTTTTCCAAGATAGTCGCAAAGCATTTTATCATACTCTGCGCCCTGAGTATCAAAGGGCAATTCTGATCGTCTGCGCACATCTGCATAGTACAGAAAACATCGACTATTGCAATGAAATACGTTATCCACGCAAAGCTTCTGCGCATAGACTTGTATAGCGTCGGTCTGATTGAACTCCCCTGCTTTGGGCCTGGTGGGTTTATACTCCACAATTTCCACACGGAATGTGCCGTCCAGAGTATCTATATAGTCACCGCTTTTGTCACGGACGAACTCGATACAATCTACAACTCCGAAAATATTGTACTTAGGGTCATCGTTATACACTGACACGTCACTTCGGACGATCTTACGCTTATTTTCAAAGTTGCGCTCGCCGCTGTGGACGTTCTCATGGAGGAGGTTTGCTTTGACGACAAAGGCGTTTTCAGCCCAGTCGTCATTAACTTCTAAAAGAGCAAACCTGCGTGGACAATACATATAATGCTGTATGTCACGGATATTGATAGTTACATCTTCGCTCATCAGAGCTTTTCAATAAGGGTAACGCCCTCAGGCATATCCTTATCTATGGAGATATCATAGTCTGAGTAATGTCTTGGAGTTGTCACGCCGTCTTTGAGCTTAACTGACACCTTGTCAAAGAGGATATGTGCAGGGGCATTGCCCAGGGCGGAGTCATGCTTGAACACGATAAGCTTACGCATACAAAGCTTTCCTCTTGCGGCGCTTCTGTCATGCTCGAACATATTGATGATAGATGTCCAAAGAAGCTCAAGGTCGTCCTCGCTAAAGCCTGTTATCTTCTGAGCGAGCATTGCGGAAACATAGCCCTCGCCACGATAGAGAGCATATGGGATTATGCTCTTTTTGCCCATTTCGGTCTCACCGCTCTGCTGTCTGTCTTCTGTTGTTCTTGCCTGTCTTGTGATTGTGATATCCTGAGCAAAAACAGGGTCGATACTTCTTGCAAAGTTGAGCTGTACAGGACCTCTTACAATGCCGCACGGGTCATCGCCTGTACTCATTACTGCACCGAAAGTTCTTACGTCAAAGTAGTTCTGACAGATATAGTCACGAACCTGCTTAACGTCATCAGGATTCTTGCCTTTCTGCTTTGTGGCAAGAC
>NZ_FR890726.1:0-3070 GCF_000435935.1 Ruminococcus sp. CAG:57
TGTGATTTTGTATGCTTATTTCTTTCTGAAGACCACAAGCTTGCTGATGACATAGTTAAGTATCAGCACAACAACATTTGCCACTATCTTTGTTACCCAATAGTTGAAGCTGAGAAGTGAGTAGCCGAGCCACATCATGAACATTTCTACGAGAAGAGTGAATATCCTGCCGCCGTAAAATGAAGCCGCTTCGGAGATTATCGCCTTTTTGCCCTCTGCTTCAGACTCGAAAACCCATATCCTGTTGGTTATGTATGCGAATGTTACTGCACATATCCATGATATGACGGTGCTTGTGGTGGAAACACCGCCCTTGCCTATGCCTGCCTGCTCCAAAAGCACTTTTGAGATGCCTGCGGTCACAAAGCTGACTGCGGTGGTGAGTACGCCGAAAAACAGATACAAAAGCATTTCCTTGTTTTTGACGTAAAAGGGTCTGAACCAGCCGAATATCTTCCAGTCCATTATTTTGTCGAAAATGTCTTTATCTTTCTTTGCCATTTATGTTATCTCCTTTTGTGCATATGAATATTATGAACACAAAGAATATTATAACTCTTTTACATCGTTTTTTCAACAATACTGTTGCAATTGGTTAAAAAATATGTTATGATAACTATATGTAGTCAGTTTTCATGACTGCCTTTAGTGCTATTTTTATAACTAGGGCAGCAAATTTATATTCTGACCTGAAAGGATAATTTTATTTTATGAAAGTTGTTATCATCGCTGTGCTTCTTATGCTGTCTGCTATTTGTTCTGCAACGGAGACAGCGTTTTCTTCATGCAACAGGATAAGGCTTAAAAAACTTGCAGACGACGGAAACAAGTCTGCAAAGAAGGCAATGAACATATGCGATAATTTTGACAAGGCACTCACTGCTATACTTGTTGGAAACAACGTGGTGAACATTTCTTCATCTTCTATTGCAACGGTGCTTTTTACGGAGAAGTTCGGCAAGGGAAGCGTGGGTCTGGCTACTGTAGTCATGACGGTGCTTGTGCTTATTTTTGGTGAGATCTTGCCTAAGAGCCTTGCAAAGGAAAATTCTGAGCGGTTTTCTATTCTTATGGCGGCTCCGCTCTCCGCATTCATGTTCATCATCACGCCTATAACGGCTATCTTTATGGGCATAAAAAGCGGCGTTTCAAAGCTTGTGGGCAACAAGAACAGCGAGCCGTCTGTTACTGAGGAAGAGCTTAAATATATCATAGACGAGATTCAGGACGAGGGCGTACTTGAAGAGCAGGAGTCGGAGCTTGTGCGTTCGGCACTTGATTTTGACGAGATAACCATAAGCGAGATACTTGTGCCGAGAGTAAATATCGAGGGTGTTGAGCTTCATGAGGATATGGAGAGCATAAAAAAACGCTTTGTGCAGACAAAGTTTTCAAGGCTCCCCGTGTATGACAAGGACTTAGACCACATTGTTGGACTTATCCACCAGTCTGACTTTTTTGAAATGTATCTCAAGGGCAAGACGGACATAAGCCTTATAATGAACAAGCCACTTTACATAACCGAAAACCGCAAGATCTCTGAGATCCTGAAGCAAATGCAGCGCAAAAAGGTGCATATGGCGGTGGTGCTCGACCAATACGGCGGTACGGAGGGCATTTGTACCCTTGAGGATATCATAGAGGAGCTTGTGGGCGAGATCTATGATGAAAGCGACGAGGAGGATACCTCCCTTGTAAAAATAAGCGACGGTGTTTACGAAGCGTCGGCGGAGCTTTCGGTATCGGATTTTCTTGAGAGGATAGGACTGCCGGAGGACACTATCGAAACCGAAAGAACATCTCTCGGTGGCTGGATAATGGATATGCTTGACAGACTTCCTGAGCAGAATGAAGTTATAAGCTGTCCGCCTTTTGAGATGACCGTTAAAATGGAGGACGAGCAGAAAATAGACAGGATACGCTTCAAGATATCCGAAGAGGAGCTTGAAAATAAAAACACGGAGGACGAAAATGCCTAAGCAGATAAAGAAAGAGCAGATAAAAAAGTCAGAACTTTTATACAGAAAATGGTCTGTTGCAGGGCTTGCGGCAGCGGCTGTGTTCATGGGGTGTATGGCTGGGCTTATGAGCATGATAGTGAAAACCGAGGGGGCAAAAGTGCCAACGATAGTGCTTTTTGCGGCGTTCATTATCTACACGGCAGTGTCGGTGGTATGTGCGGTGCTTGGAGTGAAAAGCTATGTAAAGGACGACTGCGGAGTGTGCCTTTTTCAGGGTATAGTGCATATTTACAGCGTTATAGCCTGCGTAATGAATGTGAGAATGGCATTTATAATACTGTTCTCAGCGTTAGGCTCGCAATCGGGAGTAGATACCCTTATAGGAAGCCAATCGCAGAACGAATTTATACAAAGTCAGTATGCAAGCTGGATATGTCTAGCCATTGCTACTCTGTTCTCAGTGGTACTTGGTATTTTGGCGGTAGTATGGCTTGTGAAAAATAAAAAGAACTGATAAATCGGCTTTGCGTAGGGGCGACCTTGGGTCGCCCATTATTTCGTATGTTTCACAGCATACAGGTCTTAGAAAATCATAGAGTAAGGAAGAAGAAAAATAATGTTTTTGCTTGTACTTGTAGTTGTATGCTACACAATATGTTCCCTTAGTGACAAGTACGCTGTTTCAACGGCAAAATTCAACGGCGATGAGCTTGGATTCTTAATGGCGGCGGCAACGGCTGTTTTCATGGCTTGTTGTCTGCCTTTCCTCGACAGGACTATTACGCTTAGCTGGCAATCCTTTGCGGCGATAGGTCTGCTGTGCTTGTCGAAGATCCTTGAATTTAAGCTTTCGGCTATTATCCTTGATGAAATATCAGCCTTTGAGCTTAAGGCTTGGCTTGGTATCACCCTTTTCATGTCCTATGCAACGGATATTTTCCTTGGTGAAAAGCCGAGCATTTTCAAGTTTCTTTTTATCGTGCTTACTGTTGCAGGACTTGTTTTTATCGCAAAATCAGGCAGAATGGACAGCGGAAATATAAATTACCGCAGGATAGTTGTTCCTCTGGCGTTCTATCTTTTGGCAAGATACGGCTACGGCATAGTTG
>NZ_FR890726.1:3115-18391 GCF_000435935.1 Ruminococcus sp. CAG:57
GGAGAATTACATATCCTCGACCATGGCGCTGTTCTTTGCGCTTATACTTATGGCTATCATACTTCTGCCAAGGGCGAAGCCTTTGGAGATATTCAAGAAAAATCAAAAGGGCGCATGGGTGGTTGTGCTTACAAAGATACCGAATGTGGCAGGTCTGCTTGCGGAGAACGCTGTTATTGCGGTGAGCCTTGCGAGTGCGTCATTTATCCAGCCTATGATACTGTGTTCGCTGTTTGTTATAGCGCTCATAAGAAAAGAGCCTATCACAAAGCTGAGATTTATCGGCAGCGTTATTTGTATGGTGGGCATAATAGGATTTCAAATATGTTAAAAAACAAAACGTCGGACGTTTTCAAATTCGTCCGACGTTTTGTTGTCTGAAAGTTTACAGAAAGAAAGTGAGCGACCAGAGGTCGCCCCAACATTTTGATGTTATGTTTATCTTTCGGTATTGTACATTGCGGCAAACCAGTAATCTTCTTCAAGATAGCTTGTGTCTTTCTTGCCCCATGTAATTTTTATTTTCACAAGACAGCCGTCAATATCCTCTTTTGGAAGCTCCAGCTTTTTGGACTCCTTGGCAAGCACCTTTCCGTCATAGCTGTAGACAGTGTAAAGCACATCACCGAGCCTGTCCCCTGTGACTTCTACGGACATAGGGGTTTTAAGGGTAACATTGCCGTCCTTATCTACATCTGCCTTTATATTAAATGACGGTACAGAGGAGAGCAGAGTGTCAAAGCTTTCGTCAGCGGAAAGGCTCTCTCTCTTGCCGTTGCAGTATCGTGTCTTTTCAGTGCCGGGAAGCTCATATTTGCTTCCGTCACAGGTCAGCACAACTGAACCTTTCTCCACCTTTGGAGTTATATTTATCACAAGGGCGCAAGCCAAAAAGATAACGGCGGTAAGCAGACCTACAAGTATTTTCCTTTTCATTATTATCACCAATGCTATTATAGCACCTTTTGGAATAATAATCAAGGGCAGTGTTTTAGTCTTTGAGCTTTATCTCACGTTTTATCCTGCCCATTATCACAATGGCGGCGACAGTGCCTACAAGCTCGCCGAACGGAACGGCTGCCCATACTATCTTGCCTGCTGAGGAGGTAAGGGTGAGAAGATAAGCCGCGGGGAGAGGGATAACTAAAAGTCTGATAAGGGAAAGCACAAGGGAAGCTATGCCATGGTCGAGCGCCTGAAAAATTCCCTGATAGGCTATGTTTGCACCTGCAAAAAGATAGCCTAAAGTGATTATCCTTATGGCGTAGGTGGCGAATATCTCCGTATCTGCTGACAGTGAGAATACATGGCATATCTGAGAAGCAAAAAGCTGCAAGCCTATAATGCCAAGGAGCATGAGTCCCAACGTGTAGAGCATACCGTATTTTATGCCTGAACGAACTCTTGTTTTGTCCCCTTTGCCGTAGTTGTATGATACAACCGGAATGATAGTATTGTTCATGCCGAATGACGCAAAGAATACGAACTGCTGTATTTTATAATAGATACCATAGGCTGTTACGGCGGATTGACCTATCCTGTTGAGTATGACATTAAGACCGTAGGTCATGACGGACATAAGAGCCTGTATTATTATGGCAGGAACGCCTATTCTATAAATGTTTGTTATCATTTTGCGCTGGGGTATAAAATACCTCATGCCGCTTGGTATCTCTTTGTTGCACACAAAATGAAGCACGCCGCCTATGACCATTGTGAGTACCTGACCGATGACAGTGGCATATGCGGCACCTTTTACTCCAAGCTCTGGGAAAGGGCCAAGCCCGAAAATCAAAACAGGGTCAAGGACGATGTTGGCTATTGCGCCTACAAGCTGAGCAATGGTGGAATGGATAGTTTTGCCTGTCGCCTGCAAAAGCTTTTCAAATATCATTGAACCTACTGCACCGAATGACAACACACAGCATATGCCTAGATATTCGCCCCCAAGCTTTAGAGCAAGACTATCATGGGTCTGTGTTTTCAAAAATGCGTCAGTGCCGAAAAATCCGAACAGCATGAACACGATGTAGGTGCAAAGACCTATGAAAATGGCGTTGCCTGCTATTTTGCCTGCACGCTCAAAATTCTTTTCTCCAAGGCTTCTGGAGAGCAAGGCATTTATTCCAACGCCTGTGCCTACGCCTACAGCGATTATCAAAAGCTGGACAGGGTATGCAAGGGTTAGGGCGTTTACGGCATATTCGCCTATGTGCTCAACTGTATCATCTGTTATCCTGCTTACGAAATAGCTGTCAACGATATTGTAAAAAGCCTGAACTATCATTGAAATTATCATAGGCAGACCCATGCTCAGCATGAGTTTCGGCATGGGCATAACGCCCATCTTGTTTTCTTTCAGAGCTTCTTCGCTCATATTTCATTACCTCCCGTTTTTTGCGCATAAAAAAACAGCACAAGTCCGAATACAATCGGACTTACGCTGTCGCTGCTCATTGTTATAATTATTATACCATACATTTTTTCATATGTCCAAGGACTTTTTATACAAAAGTCAGGCTTCAAAGACTCACTTTTTTGATGATATGAAGCGTTGCAAATGTACAATAAAATATATAAAAAACTATTGACAAAATCAAAAATATAGGTTATAATAACCTCATAGTAAAAGAGAGTAGCTGGCGGAGAGATCCGTTTATGTTTGCGTCAATACGTTCCGATGAGGGACCGCTGCATATCTAAACGGCGAGACTTTTATTGATTAAATTGCCACAGGCGCAGTTTACCCAATAAACGTCTTGCCGATTTTTTATGCGTTTATTTTACTGAGCCTATGAGAAAAGGAGGCTTTGAAGGGTATATCGGCAGCGACTACAGGAAAAAATAAAAAAGGTGGTATTTTATGAAGCAGTATCAGAAAAAACTTGACCAGCTTTACACTGAGTTTTCATCAGGTGAAAATGGTCTTTCAACCGAACAGGCAGTGAAAAACTGTGAAAAGTTCGGACGAAATGTTATCACGGAGGGCAAGAAAAAATCCATTCCAATGATATTTTTAGAGCAGTATAAGGACTTTCTTGTGCTTATACTCATTATTGCTGCGATAGTTTCAGCTTTCATGAAAGATGTTGAGAGCTGTGCAGTAATTCTCGTTGTTATCACAATGAACGCTATTTTGGGTACAGTTCAGACCGTCAAGGCTGAAAAGTCACTGACGAACCTTAAAAAGCTTTCTGCACCGACGGCTAAGGCGTTGCGAAACGGCGAAAAGGTAATTATCCCCTCTGAGGAGATCGCAGTGGGCGACATTCTTCTTATCGAAGCAGGCGACCAGATATGTGCAGACGGCAGGCTGATAGAATGCGCGTCTGTTCAGGTGAACGAGTCTGCGCTCACAGGCGAGAGCGTTAATATCGACAAGGATATGAGCGATATAGAGGGCGAAAAGCCTTTGGCTGAGCGTGCAAATATGGTTTATTCAGGTTCTTTTGTCACATACGGCAGAGGAAAAATGCTTGTCACTGAGGTTGGTATGGACACTGAGGTGGGCAAGATAGCCTCACTTATCCAAAACGCATCAGAGAGAAAAACGCCTCTCCAGAACACGCTTGACGAGTTCGGCAAAAAGCTTTCCATTGCTATACTTATTGTCTGTGCAGTAGTGTTCGGACTTAGTATGCTTCGTGGCGGCCAGCTTATGGATTCGTTCATGTTCGCTATCGCACTTGCTGTTGCGGCTATTCCTGAGGCTCTCAGCTCTATCGTTACTATTGTGCTTTCTTTCGGCACACAGAAAATGTCAAAGGAAAACGCTATCATAAGAAAGCTTCAAGCTGTTGAGGGCTTGGGCAGCGTTTCTGTAATATGCTCTGACAAGACCGGTACTCTTACTCAGAACAAGATGACAGTCAGAAAAATAATGGTAGACGGCAGGATAATCGACACTGACGCTGTTGATCTTGATGATGAAAAGGTCAAGACTATGACAAGAGCCATGATCCTTTGCAACGATTCAAGCTGTAAGGACGGTGTTGAGATAGGCGACCCTACTGAAACGGCTCTTATCAATTTTGGCACAAAGCTTGGTATCGACACTGACAAGGTGAGGGAAGATCTCCCTAGAATTTCTGAGATACCATTTGATTCAGACAGAAAGCTTATGTCAACTCTGCACGTTATCGACGGCGAAAAGGTGCTATATGTAAAGGGTGCGGCTGACGTTCTTATAAACAGGATAACTTCAAGCGACGAGGAAAAGGCTGTTATAACCCAGCGTGTGGCAGAGCTTTCGGAAAAAGGTCTGCGTATACTTGCATTTGCAGAGAAAAAATTCGACAAGGATACCGTATGTCCAGAGGACGAGGATGGATTGGAGTTTGTCGGTCTTATTGCTATGATGGATCCTCCGAGAGAGGAATCAAAGGCGGCTGTTGCCGAATGCCGCAAGGCAGGCATAAAGCCAGTCATGATAACAGGCGACCATATCGTTACGGCTTCGGCTATTGCCCGTGAGATAGGTATTCTTGACGACAACTCAAAGGCTGTCGAGGGTCACGAGCTTGACGCTTATTCAGACGAAGAGCTTGTTGACTTTGTAAAGGACAAGGCTGTTTACGCTCGTGTTACACCTGAGCATAAAATAAGGATCGTAAAGGCTTGGCAGGCAAACGGCTGTATAGTTTCCATGACAGGCGACGGTGTGAACGACGCACCTGCGTTAAAGCAGGCTGATGTGGGCGTTGCAATGGGCATCACAGGAACTGAGGTTTCAAAGGACGCTGCCTCAATGGTGCTTGCAGACGATAACTTTGCAACTATAGTCAAGGCGATAAGAAACGGCAGAAACATTTACGAGAACATTAAAAAGGCTATACTCTTCCTGCTTTCGGGCAACTTTGCGGCAATTCTTGTGGTGCTTTTCAACTCACTGCTTGGACTTCCTGTTCCGTTTGCGGCAATACATTTGCTGTTTATTAATCTGCTTACAGACTCGCTTCCTGCTATCGGTTTGGGTCTTGAACCTCACTCCGAAGAGGTCATGAAACGCAAGCCAAGAAACGCAAACGAATCTATCCTCACACGTCCTTTCCTGGGCGAGATCGCATTGTATGGCGTAGTTATAGCGATAGCAGTAGCTTTGGCTTTCCTTATGGGAAACAAGACAAGCGCAGCTCTTGGTATGACGATGGCATTCGCAGTGCTTTGCTCTGCAAGATTGTTCCACGGATTCTCGTGCAAGAAAAAAGGTCCTGTTATATTCTCAAAGGACTTTTTCAACAACAAGTTCGGTCTTATGGCGTTCGGTCTTGGAATGGTATTTTTAAACTCCGTTCTGCTCGTTCCACAACTCAAGGGACTTTTCAAGATAGCAGACATGACAGGTATGCAGTTTGCATGGATATACATTCTAAGCTTTGGCTCTATGCTCGTTATCCAGCTTATAAAGGCGATATTCTTTACAAAGTCTGAAAAGTAAGGTCAAGAGCATGACACATGGTCAATAAATGGGACGTCTAGGACGCCGTCCCCCTACAATTTGTATAAAAAAACCGCTCTTCGTGATAACACGGGGAGCGGTTTTGTTTTACATATCTTCGCAAGGCAGCCAAATGCCGTCCTCTTTATGAAGTATCCTCTGATTTTCAGATCCTCTGAATTTCAGGGAGATGTTTTTCTTTTCAAGGACGAACTCGCCGTCAACGAGGTAATCGATAAGGCTCAGCATTTCGTCTGTGTACTGCGTTCTGTATGGGGACTTTGAGCCTGCAAGCAGGTCAGTTTCAAGGGTACAGCCTGTGTAGCACCACACGTCCTTGTCGGGAAGTTCGGTTTTCACACGGCGGAGGAGTTTTGTAAGCTCAGGCTGGTTCTCAGGCTCCATAGGCTCGCCACCAAGGAGCGTAAGTCCTTTTATATAGCCCCTTGAGAGGGCGTTAAGTATCTCGTCTGCGGTGGTATCTGTGAAAGGCTTGCCGTAGTCAAAGTTCCAAGTGTCAGGCTGAAAACAGCCCTTGCAGTGGTGTCTGCAGCCTGATACGAACAGCGTGACCCTCACTCCTGAGCCATTGGCGATATCGGTTTTCTTTATCTCACAATAATTCATTTTCCGCTCCTTTCATACATACAACGCAGGGCAATACGATTTTGTATTGCCCCGATAGTTATATGCTGTTTGCTGTTTTATGTCAATAATAATGTTCATTATTTTCGGATTTTGCAGTTTTGAGTTTTTGAGTTTTCCTTGCTATAATGTTCATTTTTTTGACGAGTTTTGATTTTTAAACTTTTGAGTTTTAACGGCTATAATGTTCACTTTTTTTGAAAATCGAATTGTAATTTTACATGGGTTTTCAAAGAAATCACAAATGCAAAACTCTTTCCTTTATCTCCTGAGTCCTGCCCTGATTCCAGAACTGCGTGCCGATGTAGCCGCAGGTGCGCCTTGCAACGTTCAGAGTGTTCTGATCTCTGTTGCCGCAGTTCGGACACTCCCATACAAGCTTGCCGTCATCTTCTACTATCTTTATCTCACCGTCAAAACCGCACTTCTGACAGTAGTCGCTCTTTGTGTTAAGCTCTGCATACATGATGTTGTCGTAAATATGCTGCATAACTGCAAGAACAGCCTCTATGTTGTTCTGCATATTTGGCACTTCCACATAGCTGATAGCTCCTCCTGGTGAGAGAGCCTGGAACTGTGACTCAAAGGTGAGCTTGTCAAATGCGTCGATGTTCTCGGTAACATGGATATGATAGCTGTTTGTGATGTAGTTTCTGTCTGTTACACCCTCGATAACACCAAAACGCTTCTGCAAACATCTTGCAAATTTGTATGTTGTGGACTCCAATGGCGTGCCGTAAAGGCTGAAATCTATGTTTGTTTCTGCTCTCCACTTTGCGCAGGCGTCATTAAGGTGCTGCATAACTTCAAGTGCAAAAGGCGTTGCTGAAGGGTCTGTGTGTGACTTGCCCGTCATGTATCTTACGCATTCGCAAAGACCTGCATAGCCAAGTGATATGGTGGAATATCCGCCGAACAGGAGCTTGTCGATTGTTTCGCCCTTTTTAAGTCTTGCCAATGCACCGTTCTGCCAAAGGATAGGCGCAACGTCTGACGGAGTGCCTTTAAGTCTTTCGTGACGGAGCATAAGCGCACGTCTGCAAAGCTCAAGTCTTTCATCAAATATCTTCCAGAACTTATCCATATCCTTATATGACGAGCAGGCAACGTCCACAAGGTTTATTGTAACAACGCCCTGATTGAATCTGCCATAATATTTAGGCTTGCCGTTTTCATCAAGATATGTTGTAAGGAAGCTTCTGCAGCCCATGCAAGGGTAGCACTGACCATTGCCATTCTTGTCTACCTTAAGCTCCTTCATTTTCTTTTCGCTTATATAGTCAGGAACCATTCTCTTTGCGGTACACTTTGCAGCAAGCTTTGTAAGCTCCCAGTATTTTGAGCCCTCTCTTATGTTATCCTCTTCAAGGACATATATGAGTTTCGGGAACGCAGGTGTTATATAGACGCCCTTTTCGTTCTTTACGCCTTGGATACGCTGTCTGAGCATTTCCTCTATGATAGCCGCAAGGTCATCTCTTGTCTGCCCCTCCGGCACCTCGTCAAGGTACATGAAAACAGTAACGAAAGGTGCTTGACCATTTGTTGTCATAAGAGTGATGACCTGATACTGTATCATCTGAACGCCCTGAACTATCTCAGCCTTTACTCTCATTTCGGCTACCTTATTTATAGTATCCTCGTCGGCAGGGATATTAAGCTCTGCGAACTCTTTTTTTACCTCACGGCGGTATTTATCACGGGATATCTGAACGAACGGAGCAAGGTGGGAAAGTGTGATACTCTGTCCGCCATACTGTGAAGAAGCTATCTGAGCGATAGATTGTGTAGCGATATTGCAGGCTGTAGAGAAGCTGTGTGGCTTTTCTATCATGACCTCGCTTATGACAGTGCCGTTCTGGAGCATATCCTCAAGATTTACAAGACAGCAGTTGTGCATATGCTGAGCGAAATAATCAGCGTCGTGGAAATGTATCAGACCTTTTTCGTGAGCTTCGACTATATCGTCAGGAAGCAAAAATCTTCTTGTGATATCCTTGCTCACTTCACCTGCCATATAATCCCTCTGAACTGAATTGACAGTAGGATTTTTATTGGAATTTTCCTGCTTGACTTCCTCGTTCTCGAAGTTAAGAAGAGAAAGTATCTGCTTGTCAGTAGTATTAGCCTGTCTGACGATAGAACGCTCATAGCGGTAAGTGATATAATGCTTTGCCACTGTATACTTGCCGTGGCGCATGATATCGGCTTCCACCCAGTCCTGAATAGTTTCAACGTCCATAGCCCTATTCATTTCAGAGCATTTGTCCTCTATATTCTGTGCTATCTCTCCTATTTCTCCCTCAGAGAGCCTATCCTTTTCCTCCACAGTGATATTAGCTTTTGCAACGGCATTTTCTATCTTTTCCTTATCGAACGTATTCTCAGCGCCGCTTCTTTTTATTATCTTCACCTATACTCTTCCTTTCATTCTATCCTGCTCAACCACTATATATTGTGGTTGACTTCTTTTATTACAACATAATATTGAACATTTACTATTATACCACAATCAGAATATAAGTCAAGGGCATAGAATGATAAATAATCTACAAAAATTCCGGTTAAAAACAGAGCAGTTTGCCGAAAAAGTATTACAAATGATTACAAACACTTGATTTACAAAAAGTGTGAAAAATAATGGCATTTAAAGGGTGGATAAAGGTGTGAAGCTACAAGAAACGATGTGAACATTCTGTAAAATAAGTGGAGAAATTCAATTAACTTGTTGACAAGGGTGCTTGCATATGATATAATATTAGAGTTGAATGCGCCAGTAGCTCAGCTGGATAGAGTGACTGGCTACGAACCAGTAGGTCGGGGGTTCGAGTCCCTTCTGGCGCACCAGCGTATTTACGCACTTTGCGGGCTTGCAGGGTGCGTTTTTTGTTGCCAAGCTTTGCACCGCTCAATAAGCTTTGCTGCCAACTTTGTAATGTAGGGCGAGTCCCTGTACAAAATACGCTTTACTTAGTGTAAGGCGTTTTTTTATTTCTGTCATTGCCAAAGCACTGTCAATGTGGTATAATATGACCATTAGGAGGCATTAACTATGAACACAGAGAAAAAGAAAACCAAGGTAGACCTTGTGACGGGGTTTCTCGGAGCAGGGAAGACTACTTTTATAAAAAAATATGCCCGTTATCTTTTGGATAAGGGCTGTAAAATTGGCGTGTTGGAGAATGATTTCGGTGCAGTGAATGTGGATATGCTTATTTTGCAGGAGCTTTTGGACGAGAATTGCGACCTTGAAATGGTCTCGGCGGCTGATAAGGATTGCCACAGACGGCGTTTTAAGACTAAGCTTATCGCTATGGGTATGCGTGGTCTTGACAGGGTCATTGTGGAGCCGTCAGGTATCTATGAAGCTGACGAGTTCTTTGACGTGCTCAGAGAAGAACCTCTTGATAATTGGTATGAGATAGGAAGCGTTATAACTATTGCAGATGCCTGCCTTGATACCAACTTGTCGGAAGCTTCTGATTATCTTCTTGCTTCTCAGCTTTCGGAAGCAGGCATAGTTCTCATGAGCAGATGTCAGGAAGCCACAAAACAGGAGCTTGAGGATACTCTAAAACACCTTGAAGCTGTGCAGAAAAAGTTCCATTGCCACAGAATGACAAAGCCTGAGATAATAATGAAAGATTGGTCGGAGCTTACAGATGAGGATATGGAAAGGATAGCCAACAGTGGGTATGAGCCTGATTCCCACGAAAAGCTGTGGTTCGACCAAGATAAAGCTTATACCTCTTTGTATTTTATGAATATGAAGCTTCCTGACAATGCTATGGAAGATGCTGTGAGCAGGCTTATGAGCGACAGCAAGTGCGGAAGGATATTCCGTGTAAAAGGCTTTATGCAAAACGCTGAGGGCAAGTGGCTTGAGCTTAACGCCACCCACAAGAACATCACTGTTAAGCCTATAGAGCGAGGTCAGGCGGTGTTTATCGTCATTGGCGAGGGGCTTGACAAAGAGCATATTGACGGTTATTTTGTGCCTGTATAGTGTCAAAATATTGTAAAATAAATGCGGAATGTATTGTATATAAGCTTGGATAGTGATATGATAATTGCAGGTTATAATTACACATTTTAAAGATCGGTGCAAGTGTATCTCATGCTGCAATGTATGGCGTAAAATGCCCGTCACGGCGAGTGACTGTAGGGGAGCGGCGCAATTTCTGCTTTGCAGAAATACGACGTCCCGTTCGGAGAGCGACATGGTTTGTATAATCGCAAATTCATGCAGGCGAGCAAATGCGGGCGAACACTGTTCGCCCCTACAATACATTATGTGGACGTAAAAAGCCTTGCGTAGATAAATATAATCATAAACCAACAGGAGAAATCAATGACATACAAAGAGATAAGAAAAAACAAGGAAATAAAAGCATTTATAAAAAGGGCAGGGATAAATCTTACATCTCTGGGTTTTACAGACCATTCAGAGGTGCATACCACTCTTGTGGCAGACAGAGCCGCCGCAATACTTAAAGAGTTCGGCTATGATGAGCATACCATAGAGCTTGCAAAGATAGCAGGGTATATGCACGATATCGGCAACGCTGTCAATCGTACACACCATGCAGAGTATGGTGCAATACTTGCAAACGATATTCTCAAAGACACTGATATGCCATTGGAAGATAGGGTGACGATAGTTTCCTGCATTGGAAGCCATGACGAATCAACAGGGGGCGCAACAGACCCGGTGTCAGCCGCAGTGATAATAGGTGATAAAACAGACGTGCGAAGAAATCGTGTGTCAAATAAGGATAAGTCCTCTTTTGATATCCATGACAGGGTGAACTATGCGGTAACAGAAGCGAGCTTAAAGATAAATGCTGATAAAAAGGTCATATCCCTTAATTTGCAGATAGACGAAAGTATCTGCACCATGTATGACTATTTTGACATTTTCCTGCAGCGTATGCTTATGTGCAGAGGTGCGGCAGGTGTTCTGGGAGCAAAGTTCAAGCTTACAGCAAATGGAAGCAAAGTATTGTGATTTAACGCACAAACTATGTAGGGGAGCGGCGCAATTTCTGCTTTGCAGAAATACGACGTCCCACTCGGGGCGATATGGTTTGGATTATCCAGAATTTGTGTAGAGCAACATTGTGCGGATAATACAAATGAGATTGCAGACGAAACGTCGAGGGGACGGGCTGTCAAGGGCGCCAGCCCCTACAATAATGTTGTGCGGATATTGAAAATTGTGAAAAAAAGGGACGACCTAAGGTCGCCCCTCATTTTTATTCAGCGGTGCAAATTTGTATCATATCACAATGTATGGCGTAAAATGCCCGTCACGGCGAGTGACTATTTAACCGTCTTTTCAGTATAAGCACCATAATAGTTCACACCATTGTATTTTCTGTATGCCCTTATTCTGAATGTTTTAGTGCCTGACAGATTTTTTGCAGTGTAGCTTTTGCCTGATGTTGTGGTGAGCTTCTTCCAACTGCTTCCTGACTTAACATATATCTCATAACCTGTGGCTTTTGATACCTTGTTCCATGCAAGTGAGATGTTGCTTCCCGAACGCTTTGCCGTTTTGACAGTGACGTTTGCAGGAAGTGTGCAGGTGACAAGTTGTGCAGGCTTGCTGTATTGCATAACATTGTCGCTTACATAATATGCCTTTACTCTGTACGTGTACATAGTGCCTGATGACTTGCCTGAGTTGGTGTAGTATGGATAAGCAGTGTCGCCGAGCTTTTTGTAGCTGTCTGACGTTCCTACCCACTGATAAACGCTGTAGCCAGATACTCCATTCACGCTTTCCCATGTGATAGTATTAGAACTTGATGTGTTCACTGATGAGGAAAGCCCCTTTGGTGTGTTTGCAGGACGAATGGTGATGTCCTTTTCAGTGTAGTCACCGTAGTAGTTTATGTAGTTATAATTTCTTATGGCTCTCACTCTGAAACGATAAGCTGTTTTCTGTGAAAGATCGCTTGCAGTGTAGCTCGTTCCAGAAAGGGTGGAGAGAGTTTTCCATGTTCCGTTTGTGTACATCTCTACCTGATAGCCTGTAGCCTTTGATACCTTGTTCCAGTTGAGTGTTATGGAATCAACGTCAGTGGAGCAAAGGGAGAATGATACGTTTGCAGGAAGAGTGCAGGTGGTAAGCTCAGAGGAATATGCACCCTCGATACGCTGTCCGTCAACAATGTTGAATGCCCTTACCTTGTATCTGTACATCGTGCCTGAGCTTTTCTTTGAGTTTGTGAACTTTGTGGACGTGGTCGTGCCTATGAGCTTGTAGCTGTCGTTAGTACCTATCCACTGATAGATCTCATAGCCTTCCGCTTTTTTGGAAGCGTTCCATGTTATGGTGTTTGATGTAGAAGTGTTTGAAGTGCTTCTTATGCCTGTTACTGTACTTGGTATGTCAGTGACCTCAGCGTTTACATATGTGTAGCCACCATTGTAGTATACGCCACTGTAATTTCTTCTTGCCTTTACCCTGAACTTATTAACGCCGTTCTGTGTGATACCGTTCACCTTGTATGAAAGGCTTGAAGTTGTGCCGACCTGCTTCCATGCACCGTTCACATTATGCTCCACGATGTAGTCGGTCGCCTTTGAAACTTTGTCCCAGCTAATGGTGACAGAAGTTCCCCTTGCAGAAGCGGATATCTTTGAGATGTTCGCAGGAAGAGTGCAGGTGGTGAAAACATCAGAGTAATCCCCGTAAACACGCTTGCCTGAAGCGTCACTGTAGGCTCTCACCATGTATTTGTACATAGTGCCTGTGGACTTATTGGAGTTTGTAAAATATGTATCCTTTGTATCCCCTATTTTTTTCTTGTGAGGGTCGCTAGGGCTTGTTCCCTGATATACCTCATATCCTGTTGCGTCAGGAGCGCCGTTCCAGGCAAATTTGTTGGAGGTGGAGGTGTTTGTCACTGAGATAAGGTCGGACACATAAAGTGGAAGCTTGCCCGAATACCATACGTTCACGTCAGTGTAGGCTGAAATGCCTGAAACAGTACCGCTTCCTGAATATTGCCACATATCCATGCGTTGGTCATAATTGGTGTTGCTTGTGTAGTGAGCCAGCCATATAGGATATTTCTTGCCAAGTCCTGCTCCGTCAATGTAGTAGTTTAGCCATGTGTAGTTTGCATAAACACCTGCGCTGTAGCCCGACTTTATGATAGTGTCGCAAAAAGCTGTGCAAAGAGCGGTCTTTTGAGCCTTTGAAAGCCCTGCGCTGTCAAGTCTGCCAGTGTCATAGTCAACAGACTCGATATCGTAATAAACAGGCATTTGCAGAGAATATCCCTTTATCCTGTCAAGAACGAACTTAGCCTCTGCCTTAGCCTCGGCTGTGGTTATCGCCTGCGTGTAGAAGTATACGCCAACTTTAAGCCCTGCTTTGGTAGCTCCGTCAAGATAGGTCTTGAACTTAGGGTCTTCCACAAGCGTTCCTGCACTGCCATAGCCACGGTAGCCTACTCTTATGATAACAAATTCCACACCGCTGTTTTTGACCTTTTTCCAATCTATGTTGCCCTGATAATAGGAAACGTCAATGCCATAGACCTTTGAAACACCGCTGAATCTGTTTTGATGAGTAAGGCTGTCAGCCCCCCACAGAGCAGACATTGTCATAATGCCGTATGGGTCGTTGTTTTCAAGATATTTATGATACTCAGGGTCGTCCTCAGTGACAGGCTCTAAAAGACCATCAGCCTCCATATTGCCTGTAGCATATTCAGGCTTTGATATCTGGATATCATTTGAAAGCTCACTTGACGCAATGCTTTTCTCTGCCGCATACACGAATGGAACAGACTGAGCCATTATTGCCGCTGACAAAACCACGCCAGTCAGCTTTGGAATAAGTTTCATAATTTCCTCCCGTAGAATTGTAGGCAGAGCTAACATTTTTTCTGCCATTTTACACGATAATTTTTACACACCCTTTATTATAGCCCTTTTTCAGCACGTTGTCAAATTCGCATTTATACAAATAAATACAATTCAGTAATTTTAAAGTTAAATCATTACACTTATTTTGAGATTTATGTAATAATAAGTAAGTAAAGATGTTCATGATACACAAGATTAGGAAAGAAATTTTGTGTATCATGATATGCCTTAAATGGCACTGCAAGGCACAGTTAATGAGAATAATCAGCATTTTAGCTGGCATAATAATGGAGAAAAAAGAAAAGGAGAGCATAAAAAATGGATATATCAAAGCGAAACGCAGTTAGGATAGTGTCTTTCACAGTGGCTGTCGTGGGTGTGCTTGCGGTGAGAAATATACAACTTATGAGCAGCGAAAAAAGGGCGTTGCGTAGTGTGAGCTACACCTATTCAAGAGCCATGGGCGACCTGTGCGACGCAGTAGAGAACGTGAGCGACACTCTTGAAAAGGAACTTTATGCAGGCTCAGGGAAAATGCACCAGTCACTTGCGGTGAAGCTTTACAGAGAAGCGTCCTCGGCAAAGGCGGCTCTGTCACAGCTTCCCATAGAAGAGCTGCAGCTTGAAAACACCTACAAATTTCTCTCACAGGTAGGAAACTACTCCATGGCAGTGAGCGAGAGGCTCATGAACGGCGAGGAGATAACAGACGAGGAGTATGAGAACATATCCTCGCTCTATGACTTTTCCAAAGAACTTTCCGAGGATATGTGGGAGCTTGAAAGCTCAGTGAACAGCGGTGAGATAGCACTCACCCAAACAGGCTCACAGCAGAGCGATCCGCCCACAGTGACAGAGGGCTTCTCAGACTTTGAGGGAAGCTTTGAAAGCTATCCAAGCCTTATTTATGACGGCCCATTCTCAGACAATATCATGGAGCGTACCCCACGCATGACATCTGAGGCAGAGAACGTTTCACAGACCAAAGCCCTTGAACGCTGTTCCCTGGGGCTTAACATGAACTCCACAGTGTTCACAGATATCTCAGAGGTAGAGGGCAAAATGCCATGCTGGAGATTTTCAAACGAGGATAAGACGGTGGCTTGCGAGGTGACAAAGCAGGGTGGATATATCTCATATTTCCTCAAAAGCCGTATCAGCGAAAGCACAGAGCTTACAAACGAGCAGGGAGTAAAGGCAGCAGAGGATTTTCTCGATGACCTCGGCATACTGTCCATGAAAACCACCTACTATGAGAATATCGACAACGTTCTCACAGTGAATTTCGCCTACAACGACCTTGACGTGTG
>NZ_FR890726.1:18424-27986 GCF_000435935.1 Ruminococcus sp. CAG:57
TGCTGTTACACCGACCTTATAAAGGTATCAGTAGCAATGGACGACGGTGAGATATTAGGCTTTGACGCAAAGGGCTTTTTGGTGAACCATTATGACAGAGATATTCCCGAAGCGGATATATCCCAAAGCCGAGCGAAAGAGAGCGTGTCCCCACGCCTTGAAATAGTATCCGGCAGGCTTGCACTTATCCCTACCGACGGTTTGGAGGAGAAGCTGTGTTATGAGTTCAGGTGCAGGGCGGAAAACGGCAGGAACGTGCTTGTATATATAAATGCACAGACCGCTGAGGAGGAGCAGATACTCATTCTTGTGGAAAGCAAGTCAGGAACACTGACTGTATAAAGTAGGAGGATAAAAAAATGTCAGATTTCAGAAATTCAAAGACAAAGGATAACCTTATGAGAGCCTTTGCAGGGGAAAGTCAGGCACGAAACCGCTACACAATGGCGGAGGAAAAGGCAAGACAGCAAAAGCTTTATGTGCTTGCCGACCTGTTCAAGTTCACAGCCGATCAGGAGAAAGTTCACGCAAAGATATTTTACGAACATCTCAAAGAGCTGTCAGGAGAGAGCGTGTTTGTTGACGGCGGTTATCCTGTGGATATTTCGGAGGATATGTGTACCTTGCTTGGTATGGCAGACCACAACGAGCGTCAGGAATCAGACGACGTTTATCCTGCATTTGCGGATGTCGCAAGGCAGGAGGGCTATGGAAAGATAGCTCAGGACTTCACCAATATCGCCAAGATAGAGAATGTTCACGGCAAGCGTTTTGCGGCATTTGGCAAGCTTATGAAAGAGGGAAAGCTGTTCTCTTCCTCCCAGTCTGAAACGTGGGTATGCTTGAACTGCGGTTATATCGTGGAGGGCACGCAAGCCCCTGAGAGGTGTCCTGTTTGCGGAGAAGCGCAGGGATATTATATCAGACTGTCAATGGCTTCATGGGGAAGTAATTGTAACTGTGATAAATAGTGCTCTGTGCGGTGCGGCTGAAAATGCCGTGCCGCATTGTGCTTTATAAAAATACATCGCCGCAGGCGATACCATAATTCCTCACTCCTCACTCCTCATTCCTCACTTTCCCGATTTGTTTGCATTATTCACAATTATATGTTATAATAAAAATAACTGCGATAAAACATGAAAGGACTTGTGATAATTGATATATCTTGATAATGCAGCCACCACAAAACCTTGTGATGAAGCTAAAGCGGCTGTAATGAAAGGCTTGGAGGTCTTCGGAAACCCCTCTTCTCTGCACAGAGCAGGTCTTGACGCTGAGCTTCTTGTTTCTGACGCTCGTGAGATCATTGCCGACGCTCTCGGTGTTACCCCTGATGAGGTCTATTTCACTTCAGGCGCTACTGAAAGCAACAATACCGCTATTTTCGGGGCTTACAAGGCTCACGGAAAACGTAAAAAGCGTGTTGTCATATCCTCTGTTGAACACCCTGCTGTGAAAAATCCTGCCCAGGAGCTTGAAGATATGGGCTGTGAGGTCATAAGGATATCACCTGACGAGAACGGCGAGATAAACGCCCGTGATATCTTTGCCGCTGTGAACGAGGATACGTTCCTTGTTAGCTGTATGCTTGTGAACAACGAAAACGGCTACATACTCCCTGTGGAAAAGGCTTTTTCTATGATAAAGAAAAAGTATCCCCAGGTGATTACTCACTGCGACTGCGTTCAGGGATTTATGAAAATTCCTGTGAAAGCCAAAAAGCTGAATGCCGATATGATATCCCTCAGCGGTCATAAAATATATGCTCCAAAGGGCATCGGTGCGCTGTATGTGAAAAAGGGCATTCATATACCGCCTTTTATGCTTGGGGGAGGACAGGAAAAAGGCTTTCGTTCGGGTACTGAGTCAGTGCCGCTCATATGCGGTTTCGGTGCGGCGGTGAAAAAGCTTGCGCCGAATGTTTCTGCGAACTTTGAAAAGGCGGCTGATATCCAAGCCTATCTCATAGAAAAGTGTAACGAAAACGGCGATGTTTTCGTAAATTCACGAAAAGGCGGCTCGCCTTATGTCACAAGCATTGCCGTCAATGGATTAAAGTCCGAAGTACTTCTCCACTATCTTGAAAAGCGTGAGATATATGTTTCAAGCGGCTCAGCCTGCTCAAAGGGCAAGAAAAGCTCCGTGCTAAAAGAGTTCAGATATCCCGAGCAGAGCCTTGACTCCACTATCAGGATAAGCTTTAGCATCGACACCACAAAGGCCGATATCGACGCTCTTATGGAGGGCATAAAGTCTGCGCAGAATGACCTGTGCAAGGTAAGGTAAAACACGCAAACAAATGTTTTGTACTATTTATAAAGGGAAACGGCGAAAAAGGTCGCTTTTGACAGGTTTTTGACGAGGACTTTTTTTGTGCAGTTTTCGTAAAGAAAGGATAAAATTTATGAAAGAAATCATTCTCTGCAAATATGGCGAGATAGCTCTGAAAGGTCTTAACAAATCAAGCTTCGAGAGCATGATGACAAAGAGCGTAAAAAGAAGACTTAAAAGCTGCGGACAGTTCAGCGTATCAAAGGCGCAGTCTACATTGTATGTTGAGCCACTCAATGATGACAGCGATGTTGACATGGCGGTGGAAAAGCTGTCGAAAATTTTCGGTATTGTTAAGCTCTGTCGCTGCTGCGTTTTGGAAAAGGATATGGACGAGATACTCACAAAGTCACTTGACTATATCGAGGACGAAATGGAAACTGCGAGAACTTTCAAGGTCGACGCAAAGCGTTCAGATAAGAAGTTCCCATTCAAGTCCCCTGAGATATGTATAGAAATGGGCGGAAAGATACTTGAAAGATTTCCACACCTTAAAGTTGACGTTCACGATCCTGACGTTGTAGTAACAGTGGAGATAAGAGAAACGAACGCCTATGTTCACGCAGGCTCTATCGAGGGTGCTGGCGGAATACCTGTCGGCTCAAGCGGAAAGGCAATGCTTCTTCTCTCAGGCGGTATAGATTCGCCTGTTGCAGGCTATATGATGGCAAAGCGTGGTGCGATAATATCCGCTATCCACTTTGAAGCTCCACCATATACTTCCGACAGAGCGAAGATGAAAGTTGAAAAGCTTGCCAAGATAATCACTGCTTACTGCGGTGATATCAACTTCTTCTGCGTGCCTTTTACGGAGATCCAGGAGCTTCTGAGAGATAACTGCCCTGAGGAGCTTTTCACTATCCTGATGAGAAGACTTATGATGGAGATAGCTCAGAGGATATGCGAAAAGGAGGACATTCAGGCACTTGTCACAGGCGAGAGCCTTGGTCAGGTGGCGAGCCAGACTATGTATGCAATGGTCTGCACAGACGCCGCTTGCCGTATGCCTGTATTCAGACCATGCGTTGGTATGGACAAATCTGAGATAGTGGAGATAGCAAGAAAGATAGATACTTTTGATACCTCTATCCTCCCTTATGAGGATTGCTGTACAGTTTTCACGCCAAAGCACCCTAAGACAAGACCAAATCTTGCAGACGTTGAAGCCGCTCAGAACGCTTTCGATTGGGAGCCTTATATCCAGAAAGCTATCGAGGGAACAAAGCCTTATCTTATCAGAAACGCATAGCGTATTTTCATGGCGTACACCCGTTGCATGGTGTCTGTGAAAAGGTTACAAACGGGTTAAAACTGTAACAGCTTGTAGCTTAATTGTACGCTTTTTTGTACCCGAATATTGTGTCTTTCCATGGTGAAAAATGCCGAAAAGCCCCGAATTTTCAGGGCTTTTCTTTGCGTTCAAAAGGGTGTTGAACGGGCTTGTTAATAATGAAAAATCAGTAATTTGGTAACAAAAGTGTAACATCTGCTTACAAAACTTGCCATTAGCATTGGTTTTTGAAAAACGTCGAATTAACAAAATGGACAAAAAGAGCCGATTTTTTATGTGCAATATATAACTAAAAGGGGTGATTATTACTATGAAATTTGCTGAAGGTGACAAAGTGGTTACAGATAGTATTGACATAGTTACAAAAAGTGTAGTAAAATATATGATAAAGAGCGGTCGGAAGCTGTGTACTGCGGAAAGCTGTACAGGCGGAATGATAAGCCAGACGATCACTTCCGTTTCGGGAGCGTCGGAAATGTTCCTCGGCGGTGCCTGCACCTATACGGAGGAAATAAAGATGAAGCTTCTGAACGTGAAAAAGGAAACGCTGGAGCAGTATACTGTTTATTCTGAGCAGACAGCCAGTGAGATGAGCAAGGGTGCGCTGGAGCTTTTCGGTGCAGATTGTGCAGTGGCTGTTACTGGTATAGCAGGACCAAGCGGCGGCTCTCAGGAAAAGCCTGTGGGAACTGTGTATGTTTCAGTGAGAAGTCGTCAGAAAGAAATAGTCAGACGGCTTGAGCTTTATAAAGAATATGAGAATTTGGACAGAAGAAAGATCCGTATGCTTACAACAGAAACAGCACTGAGAATGGTGCTTGAACTGTATGAACAAAAGGCGGAGGCTTGAAATAAATGTCAATGGCTAATGAAACAATGAATCTGTCCGAAAAGGACGATACAAACTTTTTTGTAAGAGTAGTAAGATATTTTATCCCGTGGAAGGGCGACGGAGCAGGAGAAGTGTTCAGAAAGATAGTGTTCATGTTCTCTATCGTGCTTTTCTGTGTTTCTCTTAATGAGCTTTCAGATTTTCTGAAAGCCGACGAGCAGGATCAGAACTATATGCAGGAGATCGTAAATTACGAGCCTGACTTTAGCGATGACGTTGACCTGAGCAAGAATAACGGCTCAGACGATATTGACGTTTCTGACCCTGAGGCTTCAACGAAGGACAGAGAAGTTCAGGGTTGGGCTAAGAAGCTTCTGAAAAGGAACAAGGACGTCGTAGGCTGGATAAAGATCCCCGGCTTTAAAAATTCCGCAGGTGATGAATATATAAACTTCCCTGTTCTTAAAGGCAAGGATAATGAATATTATCTTTACAAGAATATAGACAAGCAGTATTACGAATCGGGAAGCATTTATGCAGACGCCTGGTCTACCATAAATAAGGACGGGCAGTCTGACAATATCACGATATATGGTCATAACATGAGATATGTGGGAACTTCCTTTACTCACCTTACTGAGTATAAAAAGGGCGTTGATTTTCTTAAGAAATATCCTGTTATCGAGTTCAATACTATCTATGACAGCAACTGTAAGTATGTTATCGTGGGTGCGTTCGTGACGGGAATACTTGAAAATCAGGACGACGGAAAGCTCTTCAAATACTGGACTACCAGATATTTTGACGACGCTGACTATAAGTTTGACGATTGGATCTCAGAAGTGAGAAAGCGTTCGTGGTATTCAAACGATATCGAGTGTACAGCAGACGATAAGTATATATCGCTCTCAACTTGTACAAACGAAACTTCAAATCTCAGGTGGGTGATCGTGGCAAAGAAAATGACGGCTGACGATAACCTGGATCTTATAATAGATTCCTATAAGGACAAGGCAAATAAGGATATTTATTTTCCTAAATGCTGGAGAAACGTATACGGAAACAATAAGAAGTATTTCGGCTGGGATTATTGATGTTTATTACACCAAATCGGTGTAAAATAAATTTTAGCTGACGTCAAGCTCACGGACGGCAGTGAAGACGGTTTGCGTGCAGACGGTCGGAAAGGGTAATGTGATTAAAATGAAGCAGAAAAAAACTGAAGACAGCATAAAGCGAACAGCTAAGCCGTCGGTCAGGAAAGTAGGAACAATGCTGGGCAGCGGTGCGCTGGCAGTGCTGATGATAGGTACAGTAAGTATCTTTGCACTTACAAGCGGCAACAACGAGGCTCAGAAGGACACAAAAGCTGCAATAACCAACACTAAGACCACTTCTGTGACAGAAGCAGAAACTGAGAGAGATGAGACCTATACTTCAATGAACACCGTTACATGGAGAAAAGCGGGTATCAGCGAGTATAAAATGGCACAGGCAGAGTCTGAGACAACAACTTCCGCCAAAGCCACTACAACAAAAAAGACAGAAACTACTAAAAATGCAGCAAAAGAAACAAAGGTCAATAACGTAACAATGGTCGCAACTGAGATCGTGAACGTCAGAGAAAAGGCTGACAAGAACTCAGAGATAGAAGCTATCGTTGCAGCAGACGAGGAAGTTATCGTTACGGCTGAAACAAGCGACGGTTGGTATAAGGTTACATACGGCGACTACAGCGGATATGTAATGAAGGACTATCTTAAAAAGGCAGAAGTAACAACAACTTCCGCTGCGAAGTCCGAAACTACAACAGCAGCTAAGAAGTTTGAAACAAAAAAGACTACGACAACAAAGGCTAAGACAACAAAGTCTGAAACAAAAAAGACAGAAACAAAGAAAGCAACAACATCAAGCTCGAACAGTTCTGTTATAAGCTATACAGATGAAGAATTTGATATGCTTTGCTACGTTCTTCAGGGCGAGGTAGGAAACTGCTCAGAGCAGAGCAAGATCGCTGTTGCAAATGTTATTATCAACAGAGTGAAAACAGGCAGATTTGGAAGCTCTATAAGCGACGTTCTTACAGCGCCAAATCAGTTCACTGCAATAAACGGCTATTACAGTGGCAGAAACAAGCCAACTCAGAACACTATTGATTGTGCAAAGAGAGCGCTGAACGGCGAGGATAATTCAAACGGTGCAGTTTATTACTACGCTCCACAGTATTGCGGTGGAAGTACAGCGTCTTGGTTTGAATCACTCACATTCTGCATGGAGCTTGATGGTCAGAGATACTTCAAGTAATATTTGAAGTTTTTGGCTAAAACGCCGATATTGTAGATGTAAAATTGTATATTATGCTGAAAAGTCAGGACGAAACTTAGCTTTGTCTTGACTTTTTTTCAGTATTTGATAAACTATTATTTAGGTATGCAGTGAGTATTTTGCTGCCATTGGGAATGTTTTGCGGTGTGACCGCTTGAAGGTAAGGACAGTGTCTTGACGATGAATTTGATGACAAAAAAGATATGTGCAAATGTCTGCGCAGCGGTAATGAGCATAACTGCCGTTGGTATATGCGGTGAGCTGCTGCTGGATAATAAAAGCGTGGGCGCAGAAAAAGCCCCTGCGGTGCAGGTCAAAAACGTTGAAGCTCAAAGCGTTAAGACCACTGCCGCTACTGAGGTCTATGACTTTGTGAAGTTCAAAAAGTCCTCTGTGGATAAGTATGATATGTCTTATGTTCAGCAGAAAAAGCAGGCAAAGACCACAAAGAAAAAGGCTTCAGCCAGTGAGTTTACTGTGGAAATGCCTGAGGATAAGGGCGAGTATTACGATATAAAGAACGACCCTGCTAACTTTACAGATACAAGAAGCGTCGCTGATGAGTATTATACTGTCAACGATATAATCTCAGGAAATATCGTCACTCTTAATGGTCATGAACTGCTCTGTCAGATAGTCAACAGTGAGATAGGCGGTGAGTGGGGCGAGGAAGCCATAAAGGCGCAGGCCGTGGCGGCTTATACATGGGTCAGATTTAACGATTCTATCGGTGCTATACCTACGGTGGGGCTTAAAAGCGGATATTCTTCAAAGATAGAAAGATGTGTAAATGCCGTTGAGGGTCAGACCGTTATGTATAACGGCAATATCATAAATGCAGTTTATTCTGCTTCAACAGCAGGTTATTCTACCACCAGCGAGGATATATGGGGCGTTTCTTACCCGTATCTCAAGCGTGTAAAGAGTGAGTTTGACGATAAAGATCCTAACTGGGGCATTGAAGCTACATATACAAAAGACGAGGTCAAGGAGCGTATCGAGAGCCAAACTGATATAAAGCTTTCCGACGACGTGAAGAACTGGTTTAAAATAGACTCTGCTTTCAGCGGAAAGTATATAAGCGGAGTGACTATCGACGGTCATACGAGCTGTACCTATGATGGCAGTGAAGCTAGGATAACAGGTATCACGCTCTGCAACCTCTTTGATGTGAAATCGAACGCCATGGAGATAAGCTATAAGGACGGTGTGTTCACTTTCAAGTCCTATGGCTGGGGTCACGGTGTTGGAATGTCGCAGTGGGGCGCTTGCTATTATGCCGAGGCTGGCTATACATACGATCAGATACTTACTCACTATTATGTGAATTGCTATCTTGGTCTGTCGGCTGTAAATGACAAAGCTGTAAAGAGAGGTCAGATGTCGCAGGACGAGATAGATAAGGAGATAAAGGATTCAGAGATAGTTGACGAGGGCGGAAACGCTTCAGGGGACAGCAAAGAGAACAGTGAGCCTGCACAGACTCAGCCGACCGAGAACGGCACTGTTACCACTGCTCCTGCTACAGAAGCACCTGATACTACAACAACTTCGCCTGACGTTCAGCCTGAGGATAATACCGCCACAGAGCAAAAAACAGAAGAAATATTATAACCGAAAGGGAGAATAAAAATGGGATTTTTTTCACCTAAGAATACACCTGAAAATGCAGTAAAGGCACAGATAGACGCAAAGCTTGCCTTTATAAACGATAAGTATACCGAGATAGGCAGATATGTCAAGCTCAGAATGGCTGACAAGATAGAAGAGCCGGAGGTGAAAAACCTTATTGCTCAGATAGACGCAACTCTTGAAGAACTGAAAAATCTTAATGAACAGCTTCTTACCATCAGAGGAATGAAACTTTGTTCCGGCTGTGGCCACGAGATACCAGTGAATATGGCGTTCTGCCCTAACTGCGGAACAAAACAGCCTGAAATGGCTCAGCCTGTTTATCAGCAGCCTGCTCAGGGCGGTGCAGTTCCAATGGGCGCACAGCCTGTTATACAAAACAGTCAGGGCTATCATAATCACCCTGTTTCACCTGCTTATAATCAGCCACAGGCTAATCCTGTTTATGGCAATCCTGCTCAGCAGAATGTTCAGACAGCCGCTCCTATCCCTGAGCCTGCTGTGGCACAGACTGCTGCACCTATCCCACAGCCTGAAACAGCACCTCAGCCTGCACCAATGCCACAGCCTGCTCCGGTGATAGCAGAAGCTCCGGTGCAAGAGCCTGCAAACAGCAGTTTTGTATTCTGCTCTCAGTGCGGCCACAAAGAGCCTGCAGGCGTTAAGTTCTGCTCAGAGTGCGGAATGAAGTTGTAATAAAAAAATTAAGGCAGCGCAGGATAATAAGTGCGTTGCCTTTTTGAGTAAGAAGTAAAAGAAGTAAAGGAAGATCTTTATGTCAGTGAATATTTCAAGCGAGCTTATGGATTATGATGTTATACTTGCTTCAGCGTCGCCAAGAAGAAAAGAACTGCTGTCATTGATGTGTGAGAATTTCAGGGTTATCCCCTCTGATTGTGACGAAAAAATACCAGAGGACGTTACACCAGAACTTGCCCCTGAGTATCTTTCAGGGATAAAATGCAGATGTATCGCTTCGGTCTATGACCTGAGCGTTGTTATCGGCTGTGACACTGTTGTAATATGCGATGGGGAAGTTCTCGGTAAGCCTGTGGACGAAGCTGATGCCATAAGAATGTTAAAAATGCTGTCAGGCAAGACTCATCATGTTGTAACAGGCGTTACCCTTGGCAGAGGCTGTCGTTACA
>NZ_FR890726.1:28046-39432 GCF_000435935.1 Ruminococcus sp. CAG:57
TCTTTCAGAGAGCTTTCCGACCAGGAGATAAAAGCCTATGTGAAAAGCGGCGAGCCTATGGATAAGGCGGGGGCTTACGGCATACAAGGGCTTGGAGCACTTCTTGTGGAAAAGATAGACGGGGACTTTTATAACGTTGTTGGTCTGCCTGTGAGCAGGCTTGCAGAGGAACTCCACGAGTTTTTGAAGAAGGTTCAGTCGAAGTAGATCTTCTTGTTGCTCTCCTGAGTTTTCGGGAACACTGTCACCTTGTCGTTTCCGTCAACTATGCAGAGAAAGACCTTGTCAGGTGATGAACAGCCTTGCTTTTTTATTTCGTTGGTGAGCCATTTTATCTCCTTGCCTGCGTATTTCAGGTTGTCCTCCATAATAACGCCGTCAAGGATAAGGTCGGTGCAAAGCTTTTCGTCCTGCTTCTCATATCCTAAGTCTTTTGGAGTGAGAGGTGCTTCTGTGGCACGTTCCATGAAAGAGATAGTGCCGTTGGTTTCCAGAATAGCGTAGTATATCTTTGAGATGTCGAAATAGCCTGACGTTCTCGCCCTTGAAAGCAGATCGTTCACATCAAGCTTGGCGGTCTTAAGATTTTCGGGATATATTTTGCCTTTTTCAATAAGCAGGATAGGCTTGCCCGAAAGAAAATGTCGGCAGTGGATAGACTTCATCGTAAGCACAGACAACAGAAAGCCTGTCAGTCCGTAAAGCACCATTGCGATAACAGGCACGATAAGCTCGTCCATTTCCTGTGAAACAGCCATTTCAGAGGCGATAGAGCCTATGGTGATGCCGTTGATGTAGTCAAAAAGCGTGAGCTGTGATATCTGCTTGTTGCCAAGAAGCTTTGATATGGCGAACATAACGATTATAGAGCCAACTGTGGCAAGTATGGTGTGAGTGATGTTCATAGGCGTTTGACCCCTTTCAGAATATGCCCTTATTATCTGCATATGCGAACGTATTATTCTTCTGACGCATATTATGACAGAGAAACGTTGTGAGCAGGAAAGGGCGGTATCAGTGGAAAACAGGGGATCGTGCTGCGGTCAGCAGCTTAATATAATGGCTGCGGCATTTGCAAATTATCTTGGCGAGGGTTTGAGCGTTGACCAGCTTGGGCTGCTGTCAGCCTTTTTGCAGTCGGTGGGCGAGTCGCTTGACGTTATCGCCTCCGCAAGGCAGCTTTGTGCAGGAAATGATAATAATATAGCAGATAATTGATACAGGAGCGTAAAATGGGACTTTTCAGAAAAAATAAAGGTACGCCCTTGAAAGAGCTTGAACGCTATCATGGGAAACGAGTTTCCTATGTGGTTGAGCGTGAGGGCGCAGAGGAAAATGTTATCGGAAGAACAGGCGGAATATCTGTTGATAGTGAAAAGCTTGTGGTGGTGTGTGACGGACACGAGGTTTTCAGGTGCAGTACCGACGGCATAGTCTGCGCTGAGCTTATGAGCCACAACGGAGCGGATATAAAGGGCAGGGATATGACCACAGGGAAGCTTCGTCATATCGTTGTGCATTACGCAAACAAAAGGTGATATTTTTGCAAATGCACTCTCTTTGCACATAATTCTATCACATTGCAGTGGTAATATTATTACAGTCGGAAGGGAAAGACCGACAGTTAAAAAGACTTCATGATTGTTTTCTTCATATATTTTTTCTATACTTCCTTAATGAATAAAAACCTGCACGAGCGTGTGGGTTTTTATTTTTTGTATAATGTCTTAGAGAAAAATTCATTTTATTGCTGTTGACAATTCATATTTATGGTGATATAATGATTGTATTGAATATCATAAAGGCTGTGACGAGAAAGGTGACGGTGCGAATACTTCGCAGAGAGCGGACGTTTGGTGAAAGTCCGCAGGGATAACGCCGTCAGGATCATCTCTGAGCTGATCCGCCTAAGCAGATGTGTTAAGCGGATACGGTCTCTCACCGTTAGAAAGAGATATGAGTGGCAGGCTTATGGTCTGCAATCAGAGTGGTAACACGGAGATATTATGTCTTCGCCTCTAGTCAGGCGAGGGCTTTTTTTATTACATAGAAAAAAGAGGTTGTTTTTTATGCTTACATTGGATAAGGTTTTTGACGCTTCAAACGTGCTTAAAGAGGTCATCAGACCAACAGCGTGTATCCATGCGCCAAAGGTAAACCCTGATTGTGACGTTTATCTGAAAACAGAAAATCTTCAGGTAACAGGTTCTTTCAAGGTAAGAGGAGCTTATTATAAGATATCACAGCTTTCAGACGAGGAAAAGTCACACGGCGTTATCGCCTGCTCAGCAGGAAACCACGCACAGGGCGTTGCTCTCGCCGCAACAAAGAACGGTATAAAGTCTATCATCTGTCTTCCTGACGGCGCACCTATCTCAAAGGTAGAGGCAACCAAGGGCTATGGCGCTGAGGTATGTCTTGTGCCTGGCGTTTATGATGACGCTTACGCAAAGGCTATCGAGCTTCGTGACGCTAACGGCTATACATTTATTCACCCGTTCGATGACGAGAATGTTATCGCAGGTCAGGGAACTATCGGTCTGGAGATACTAAGTCAGGTGGCTGACGCAGACGTTATCGTTGTTCCGGTCGGCGGCGGCGGACTTATCTCAGGTGTTGCATTCACTGTAAAACAGCTCAAGCCAAGCGTTAGAGTATACGGCGTTCAGGCCGAAGGCGCACCTTCAATGGTAAATTCACTTAAAGACGGCAAGATAGAGTGCCTTGAAAGCGTTCACACTATCGCAGACGGAATCAAGGTAAAAGAGCCTGGCGAGCATACCTTCGAGTATTGCAGCAAGTATGTTGACGGCGTTGTTACAGTTTCAGACGACGAGATATCATCAGCTATCCTCCACCTTATCGAGAAGCAAAAGCTCGTTTCAGAGGGCGCAGGCGCAACACCTGTTGCCGCAGTAATGTTTAATAAGATACCTGACATCAAGGGCAAAAAGGTTGTATGTCTTGTTTCAGGCGGAAATATAGACGTAACTATACTTTCAAGAGTTATCAAGAGAGGTCTGCTCAAGTCAGGCAGATCTGATACTCTTACTATCCAGCTTGAGGACAGACCTGGTCAGCTTAGAGATGTTTCAGAGATAATTTCAAAGCTTGGCGGAAACGTTGTTTCTGTTCACCACGAGAGAGCAAGCGAGGACAGCGATATCACAGATTGCCTGCTCAGACTTGTTCTTGAAACAAGAAACTTTGATCATATCAGAGAGATAAGACAGGCTCTTACAGCCGCAGGCTTTAAGATAGTCAATAAGTAATTTTAAGACAGGAGTAGATAAAAATGGCAGAAGTTGTTTACACAAAGAACGCACCGGATGCAATCGGTCCATATTCACAGGCAATGAAGGTAGGAAACCTTGTTTTCACATCAGGTCAGATAGCAATCAATCCTGCAACAGGCAACGTTGAGGCAACAACTATCGAGGAGCAGACACATCAGGTTTGCAAGAACCTCACAAACGTTCTTGAAGCCGCAGGAACATCTATCGGCAAGGCTGTAAAGACAGTTTGCTTCCTTAAGAATATGTCAGATTTCGGTGCATTTAACGGAGTTTACGGCGAGTATTTCACATCAAAGCCTGCACGTTCATGCGTTGCCGCAAAAGAGCTTCCAAAGGACGTTCTCGTTGAGGTAGAGGTAATCGCTGAGGTATAATTTAGCATATTATCTTGTAGTGGAACGGCTGAATTTCTGTTTCACAGAAATGCGACGTCACATTATTGTGGAGCTGTATTTCAAGTATTTCGGGCGGCATATGTCGCCCGTTGTTTTTCTGTAAAAAGGGGTGAGGAAAATAAGCAGTGAGTTTATAAAAAGCAAAATGCGGACGGTGAAAAAATTCTCCATAGCCTTTGCAAAGTGGGTCTTTATCGCCTGCGCAGTGGGTGTAATAGGGGGAGTAGTCGGCTCGCTGTTCCATATGGCGGTAAACTTTGCCACAGGCTTCCGTGAGGGTCATAGCTGGACATTGTATCTTATGCCGTTGGCAGGTCTGTTTATCATTTTCAGCTATCGTGTCTGCAAGGTGAACGAGGAGACCGGTACAAATCTTATCATAAGCTCTGTTCGTGGAAACATCAAAGTGCCGCTGCTTATGGCGCCTCTCATCTTTCTAGGCACCGTACTCACCCACCTTACGGGCGGTTCGGCAGGACGTGAGGGTGCGGCTTTGCAACTTGGCGGAAGCATTGGCGCAAAGGCAGGCGAGCTTTTAAAGCTTGACGAAAAAGACTCCAGCCTTGTGATAATGTGCGGAATGAGCGCGGTGTTTGCCGCACTTTTCGGCACGCCTTTGACTGCGACTTTTTTCGCTATGGAAGTAATAAGCGTGGGCGTTATATACTATGTGGGTCTTGTGCCTTGCATAGCTTCCTCTCTTATCGCATATAAAATATCGCTGTTGGCAGGGCTTGCGCCAACAAAGTTCAACATAACAGGCATACCAAGGCTTTCCCTTGTGTCTGTGACCCAGATAGCGGCGCTTGCGGCTCTTTGTGCGGTGATATCCATACTCCTTTGCATGGTAATGGAGTTTTCACATTCAAGATTTCAGATGTATCTGCCTAACACCTATCTCAGGATAGCTGTAGGTGGCGTTGTGATCATTGCATTGACTTTGCTTGTAGGTACAAGGGATTACAACGGAGCAGGCGTAGACGTTATCGTGGCGGCTTTAGAGAAAGGTAAGGCGCACCCAGAAGCCTTTGCCCTGAAAATGCTTTTCACCGCCATAACTATAAATACAGGCTTCAAGGGCGGTGAGATAGTCCCGACCTTCTTTATCGGAGCAACTTTCGGCTGTACAGCCGCAGGCTTTTTGGGGCTTGACCCATCATTCGGTGCGGCTATAGGTCTTGTGGCACTTTTCTGTGGCGTTGTGAACTGCCCTGTGGCTTCCATACTTCTCAGCTATGAGCTTTTCGGTGGAAGTGGGCTTGTGCTTTTTGCGGTTGCCTGCGGAGTAAGCTATATGCTTTCGGGCTATTACGGACTTTATTCCAGCCAGAAAATAATGTACTCAAAGACAAAGCCCGAATATATCAACATAAATGCAAAATAAAAGAGAGCCAAGCGGCTCTCTTTTTTTGTTTATTCACTCATTGTTATGCTCTCGAATTTACCCCTTGTGACCTTGATAAGGTCTTTCGGAGAAAGCATTATCTGCGACCCGATACGTCCGCCGCTTATGATTATCTCCTCAAACTGCTCCGCAGAGCTGTCAACTACCGTCATGTACTGTTTTTTCATGCCAAGGGGTGTACAGCCACCACGAATGTAGCCCGTAACAGAGTTTATATCCTTCACATGGAGCATCTCGACCGACTTTTCGCCCACAGACTTTGCCGCCTTTTTCATGTCAAGCTCCTCTGCGATAGGGATAGCGAAAACATAGTAATTTCCGCTTTTACCCACTGTCACAAGGGTCTTGAACGAGCTTTCATACGGCTGACCGAGCATATCTGCAATGTGTATGCCGTCGATAAATTCGTCGCACTCATATGTGTTGACCTTGTATTTTACCTTATTTCTGTCAAGAATACGCATGGCGTTGGTCTTGACTTCCTTATCCTTTGACATTTTTTATCGCTCCCAATAAAATATTGCCCCTATTTCTCCCTTGAAAGCTTCACAGTGTCAGCAATTATCTCGGCGCACATTTCGTAGCCAAGCCTGCCGCTGTCAAGGCACATATCATAGCTTGAAATATCTCCCCACTTTTTGTTGGTGTTGGAGTTGTAATAGTCGGCACGTTTTTTGTCATACTTTTTGAGCCTTGCTTCCACCTCGTCCTCGGAGATGTTGTGCTTCTCAATTGCGCACTCCTGACGCTTCTCAAAGCTTGCATTAATGAAGACATTCAGCGTCTTGACTTTGTTTTTCAGTATAAAATCTGCACATCTGCCCACGATAACGCAGTTTCCCTTTGAAACAAGCTCCATTATTACCTCTGTTTCAGCGGCGAATATCTTCTCTGTTATAGGATACTCTTTCTCCTTTGAAAACAGATTTATTGGTGTTTTGAGAATGCTCAGAGCGGCTTCCTCGTATTTTTGTATCTCGCTCATTGCAATGCCGCTTTTTTGTGCCGCCATGTCGATTATCTCTCTGTCATAGCATGGGATACCAAGCTTTTCAGCCACAAGCTTACCGATAGTCGAACCGCCTGCGCAATAATGTCTGCCGATAGTGATAACTTTTATTTCAGCCATTTTCTGTTTCTCCTTTTGCATTTTTTTTATTTTTTTGACGGACTTCTGCCCTTTTATACAGTATAATATATTTGCTTGTTATTGTCAATAACATATTGGTTACACTTTGTTTAAGCTGGAGTAATAAAACTCCTCATAAAACGGAAAAGGACCGACCCTATGGTCAGCCCTCTTTCGTAGTAAGGAAAGTAAAATGAATTAAAACGAAAAATTCCTATTTATCAGCGTTGGCTTCTTTTATTTCGATATAAGCCTTCATAAGCTTGATAGCACCGTCAACGCCTGTTTTGGACGAGTTGATACAAAGGTCATAGTTCTTTGCTTCGCCCCATTTCATGTCGGTGTAATAATTATAGTATGAAGCTCTCCGCTTATCAGTCTTGCGGATAAAGTCCTCAGCTTTGTTTTTTTCGATATCGTATCTCTCAAGGATACGCTTTTTCTTTTCGGCAGTGTTGCCGGAAATGAAGAAGTCGATAATATTAGGCTCATTTTTCAGAACATAGTCAGCACAACGTCCTACAATAACACAAGGACCCTTCTTTGCAATGTTCTTGATAGTTTCAAACTGAGCCAAGAATATCTTGTGATTCAGCGGCATATCAGGATTGATCCTGCCGTCTGCACTTACAGGGTAATTACCCATGACCAGTGAGAAAAGAAAGCTGTTAGTATAGGACTCATCGTTCTTAACAAAAAGCTCCTGACATATACCGCTCTCTTTTGAAGCCATTTCCAAAAGCTCTTTATCATAGAAAGGTATGCCCAGATCATCAGCAAGCTTCTTGCCTATTTCACGTCCTCCGCTGCCAAATTCACGGCTGATAGTAATAATCGATCTCATAAAACATATCTCCCTTCTTTGATATATTCTTTTTAACGTACATTTATTATAGCATATTTTTTGTGATTTGTACATAAAAATCCGTAAAATTCTTGCACAAATTTATGTATTTTATATTGTGCATTTTGCGTACAAATATATTTAACAAATTCGTGACAAATACAAAGGCAATAAAAAAGCGGGACGAATGAACGTCCCGCTTGAAAATACTGAATTATTCAGCAACGTTAGCGTTTGCTTCCTTGATGATGTAATCAACAGCCTTCTGGTTCTCAGCAACGCACTCTGTCCATGTAGTAGCTCCGCCGCCTGTTACCATTGTAGCCTGGTTTACTGTCTGCATAAGTGTTGAAAGCTCAGCAGATACGCCGTCCTGGAAGTCAAATACAGGATTCTGTCTAGCCAGATCGTAAATTGTCTTACGCATCTCGATCATATCGTCTGTCCAGCCGTAGTCGTTCTTGAGCTGTTCTTCTGTGATGTTCTGTACCTCAGAGTTTGCAACCTTGCAGCAGTTTACGAACGCATTGAAGCCGTCTGGGTTTGGAGCGTTCTTGCAGAGAAGATAGCCGTTTACGCCTGTAGATACATAGTACTTGTCAGAATCGTCCATTCTTGGCATTGGAACGAACATAACCTCGCCGTCCTTGACGCTTCCGAATGTCTTAGTCTTTTCAGGAGTATCCTCGAGAGCCCATGTGCCGATAGGAATGAACAGTGTGAGCTGTGAACCAAGACCTTCACCGTTAGCTCCGTCACCTCTTGTCTTCCAGTTGTTGCTTGATCTGTCGAATACAACGTTGTTCTTCTCAAGGTTGTACATAAGATCCTGAACTGTGCCAACTTCAGCCTTGCCCATGTTGTTTACAAGCTTGCCGTCCTCAAGACCGATAAGTGGATAACCGCAAGTATCGTTAAGAGCCTTGCCGTACCAGTAACCATCAAGAGCATATCTGTCAGCTTCAGAGTCTGCAAAGTCAAGGCACATCTCTGTGAACTTGCTCCATGTCCACTCGTCATTAGCATAAAGCTCAGCAGGATCGTCATAGCCAAAGTCTGATATTGTCTTTGTGTTGTATGCACAAACATACTGTGGTCTTACGTCGATAGCAGCTACATAGTGCTTGCCGTTGAATACGAATGAATCGTTAAGTGTCTGTGATGATGACCAGATGTCTGAGCTGAAATCAACTACATCGTCGATAGGCTCGAACATGGCCTTGATAGCACCCTTAGGGAATGCGTCCATGTCGTCAACAGGGAAGAAGTCAGGTGAGTCGTTAGCCATAACTGCCTTAGCAAGATCAGTATATCTGTTATCCCAAGTTGTCTGAACGTACTCGATCTTTCCACCGTACTTAGTCTGGAAAAGTGAGATAGCAGGTGATTCTGACTTACCATCACTAGGGTTGATGTCATAGTGAGCCATCCACTTGATAGTCTTGTTTGAAAGCTCGATGTCAGGGAGCTTATCCTGAAGTGCATTTACCTGCTCCTTCTGATCATCTGTCATAGCCTTAGCTTCCTTCTTGGAAGATGAGCTGTCACTTGATGAGCTGCCGCAAGCAGCCATGCTGCAAGCCAGTGAAAGCGCACAAGCAGCAGCGAAAATTCTCTTTGCCATTTTCATTATAGTAACCTCCTTGATAATAGACGAATGTTCCTTACCCAAAACGTTCATCTGTTACGATCGACAAGCATTGTTACCCGACAACGCTTGCCATAACGCTTATTTTTCGTCCTTACTAATGATAACAAAAAGTTTAAATTTAGTCAATCAGCATTTTGCAATATAAAGCTCAAGCGTTTTTGTTGATTATGACAAAGGTGTGTTGAATTTGTGTGAGTATTCGTTTTCAGAAAACGTTTTCGCAATTTCACTCATACATATTAATAAAAAGTTTACAATTGTTGTATACAGGTTTTACATTACTGTATCACCTGTCTTTTGTCAGCAGGTGAGAGTTTGAATGTCCTCTTGCGACAGGGCAGGGTGAACGGCACGGTTTATGCCCATTGCAATGAGCTTTGCGCAGTTTTCCGAAAGTTTGTCGGCAGTTTTCGGAGCGACCATGATGTTTTCGGAGCTTTCAGGTGCGGTCTGACCGAAAATGTGCTGTGCGGCAGTGCAAAGGTCTATGACCGTTGGCACACCTATGGCAATGCACTTTACCCCGAGGGTCGAAAACGAAAGCTCTTTTCGTGCGTTTTCGACTCCGCTCCCCGGAGAAATGCCAGTGTCGCAAAGCTGTATTGTCCTGCCAAGATTTGAAAGTTCGCTGCAAGCCAGTGCGTCAACGGCAATGACAGCCTGCGGTCTTACACGCTCTGCGATAGCTTTTACCTGCTCGGAGGATTCTATTCCCGTGTTTCCAAGCACTCCTGTCTGTATCACTGTGACCTCGCCCAGATCGTCAGTATCAATCTCTTTTGCAAGGCTTTTTATGTGGCGGGTAGCGAAGATCTTTTCAGCAGTAAGAGGGCCAACAGCGTCGGAAGTCAGGGCATAGTTCCCAAGCCCTACCGCCAAAAAACGTTCACAACCACCGCAAAGCTCCCCTATGGCTTTTGCTATGACTTCTGCACGCTCACGAAAACTGTCGCTGTACATATCGAATGTTGAATCTGTGGCGGTAAGGGTGATGTATCTGCCAACAGGTCTGCCAAGCTTTTCGGCGGCTTCCTGTGTTTCTATGGTGATGTCCGTTACCTCAAGCCTAGCGTTTTCAATAACCTTGTTTTTGACTTTCACTCCCTGAAGCTTTTCCGCACCGCCTGCCTGAGAAAAGCTTTCCGCCGCCATATCCGTTCTAATGCTCATTTTATTCACCTTTCTGTGATATCGTGTAAGTTTTTGTGTGTTCCTACAATTTAGACCGCAAAATTTCTATATTTTTTTCAGTAAACCCCCTTGCAATTTCTTTTGAAATGTGGTAAAATATTTTACAAGGCTTGTTTAAAGGGCTTTCCGCATTTCCTCTCAGTCTGCGGATAGCTTGTGCAAATAAGTGCAAATTTATACAGAATGAGGGAGGTGTCGGTATGCCAAACATTAAATCCGCTAAGAAGAGAGTCAAGGTTATCAACACTAAGACAATGAGAAACAAGGCTGTAAAGTCTGATCTTAAAACTGCACTCAAGAAGGCTGACGCTGCTGTAGCTGAGAATGCAGAAAACAAGGAAGAAGTAGTAAGAGCTGCTATCAAGAAGGTAGATATGGCTTGCACAAAGGGCATTATGCATAAGAATGCTGCTGCAAGAAAGGTATCACAGCTTGCTAAGAAGCTTGGCTAATTTTTCAAAGTAGCTTACAAGACCGTTCCGAATGGGGCGGTCTTTTTTGTGTGTTGGTCTGTACTATATAAATAGTATACTTTGTTGGTCGTAGTTGACTTTTTGGAGCTGTTATAGTATAATTGAGTTGATAATAATGCAGGGGAGGGATTTTATGACGTATCGTGTTGGAAAATATACGCTGCCTGAATACAGTGTGCTTATGTCGGTGTATGACCGTGAGCTTCCTGAGAACCTTAACGAGAGTCTTGAGTCTATGCTCATGCAGTCATATCCTCCCTCTGACTTCGTGCTTGTGTGCGATGGCAAGCTCACCTGCGAGCTTAATATTATCGTGAAGTCTTTTCAGGACGAGTTCAAGCATATTTTCCATATCGTTCAGATAGACGAGAACGTGGGCGTTGGAAAGGCTTACAACGAGGGCATAAAGGCGTGTAAATGCGATTATATCGTGAAAATGGACAGCGACGATATATCTCTCCCTAACCGCTGCTTGAAGCAGATGACCCTTTTTGCGGTGAAGCCTAAGCTTGATATCATCGGCACATATGTGGAGGAGTTCGACACTGACACTGACGAGGTAGTTTCGGTGAAAAAAGTGCCTGTCATGCATAAGGATATCGCTTCATATTCCAAACGACGCAACCCTTTCAACAGGCAGTCTGTGGCTTTTCGCAAGTCCTTTGCGGAAAAGATAGGCGGTTACAGTGACCTTAAAATGTGCGAGGACTATGAGTTTATCGCACGAATGTTACAGCATGGTGCAAAGGGGCAGAATATACCCGAGGTGCTTGTGCGCTACCGCATAGATGAAAATACTGTGGATACACGCAAAAGCTGGGAGCATACAAAGGCTTTCATTCGTGTGAGGTGGATAATACACCGTTCAGGGTATACAGGCTTTCGTGACTTTTTCATGCCATGCGCTCTGCAGCTTGGTTTATTTATTTTTCCCAGAAAATTCACCCGTTGGGTATACAGAACGTTTCTCAGAAAATAATATTTTTTTATATATGAAAATAT
>NZ_FR890726.1:39508-61801 GCF_000435935.1 Ruminococcus sp. CAG:57
AAAAGTAAACGTTATCAATTTTGAACACGATGTTAAACATTAAAAATGGCTATTGACAATGATTTTTTATGTGATATATTTAAAAGTATGGAATATAAAGCCTAAAGGCGAGGGCTTCGCAAAACTTGGCTTTATAAAAATTTGAATATTTTAATTAGTAATGATAAGGAGAACATTATGCGTGAAATAATGAAAAGAACAGTTGCTGCCGCTATGGCAGTGCTTATCGCTTGTGCGGCAGCAGGCTGCAGCAGCACAGGAAACAGCAGCTCAGGCAGCTCGTCAGCAGGTGAGACTACCACTACAACAGCCCCTGTCGTTGAGGATATGGGCAACATCGATCTTTCAGACGTAACGACAGAGTATGACGTTCCTGAGGATTTCAGCTACGAGTCCGAGGCGGAAAAAGGAACTCTTTCGGGAGGTGCGGCAGTGCTTGATAAGAATTTTCTTGGTAAGTTTTCTGGCGATGGCTTCGTTTCCATAGGCTCATCGGGAGATATGGTGGAGTTCGAGATAGATTTTCCTGCAAAGGGAAGCTATAATATCACTCTCACAATGGCGGCAGACGGAGAGGGTCAGTCAAATCTTATCACTGTTGACGGTGCTGCGCTCACAAACTTCACATCGACCACAACAGAGTTTGGCGACACTATGGCTGAAAATGTGCTTATCGACGAGGGTACTCATAAGGTAGGCATAAAGGGCGACAATGGTCATATCTATATTGACAAGATAAAGATAACCCCAGCTCCTGCTATCGACCTTTCACAGTATGAGGTATCAAATCAGCTTTCAAATCCTAACGCTTCTGACGAGGCAAAAAGACTTTATAACTTCCTTACGGACGTTTATGGCAAGTATACTATCTCAGGTCAGTTCTCAGGAGATAACGAGGGCAAGGACTGCCGTGAGTTCAAGGAGATAAAGAAGCACACAGGCAAGACGCCTGCTATACTTGGTCTTGACGTTTCAAACCTTTCAAACAGCGCACTTTCACATGGCGCAGGCGGCGGAGATATGGTACCTTTGCAGGCTATGGATTGGTACAACAATGAAAACGGAATAGTTTCACTTTGCTGGCATTGGTATGCCCCTGAGAAAAACCTGGAAAAGAACGGCGGAGCATGGTGGCAGGGCTTCTATTCTGAATACACAGATTTCGACCTTGCAAAGGCTCTCAGTGGCGAGGACAAAGAGGGCTACGATTCTATCATAGCCGACCTTGACCATATGGCAGGGGTACTTAAAGAGCTTGCAGACGCAAACGTGCCTATACTTTGGCGACCGCTCCACGAGGCAGCAGGCGACCCTAAATATCCTGGCAACGCATGGTTCTGGTGGGGCTCGGCAGGAAAAGACGCTTATATCCAGCTTTGGAAACTTATGTATGACAAGTTCACAAACGAGTATGGTCTTAACAACCTGATCTGGGTATGGAACGCACAGAATCCTGACTGGTATCCGGGTGATGAGTATGTTGACATCATGGGCTATGACTGTTATCCTGCAGAGCAGGACAGCTCTTCACAGAAGTGGTATTATGACCTTGTGAAGTCAAGCACATCCACAAAAAAGATAATCGCAATGACAGAGAACGGCTCGATGTTCGACCCTGACGGAGCATTCAACGACGGCACACGCTGGGCGTGGTTCAGTACATGGAACGGCGAGTTCTGTATCAAGGATAAACAGCTTTCAGATCAGTACACCACATTTGACGAGTGGAACAAGATCTACAACAGCGAAAGAGTTCTCACCCTTGACGAGCTTCCAAACCTGAAATGTTATCCAATGGATACTGAAAAGTATCTGGAGGAGCATAAGTAAATTCGGATAAAATAAAAACTGCGGACGGCAAAATGCTATCCGCAGTTTTGTTATGTAGGGGAACGGCTCAATTTCTGTTTCACAGAAATGCGACGTTCCGAATTATTGTTCTGTCCTATTTTATTATCAGCTATAAATATTCAGTATGCAAGGTGCAACATAAACCACTATAACCACTATAGCTCCCGCACCGATAACAGCCACAAGTGCAGCGGCTTCCATAGTTTCTTCGAATTTCAGTTTCTTTCTTATGAAGAAATATCCTACTGTCAGCGCAATGCCTGCGATAGTCAGTGTAAGACCTGCATAAAAGCCATTTGGCACGCTTGTTACAGTTATTGTGTTCTCGCCCTCCTGCAAGTCGAAGCTTACAAGGTCACCGAAAACCTTGTCATATGAAACAGCCTTGCCGTTGACCTTTATTTTCAGACCCTCCTGATATGGTATCTGAAGCACACATTTCTGTCCTGCCTTTGCGTTCACGCTTCCTGAAAGCTTGCCGTCACTGTCTGTAAGACCGGCGGTCTGTGCCTGCTCAAGTGCCTTTTCAAGAACATTGTGGTGAAGCCCGAAAACGCCATAGGAACGGCAGCTTGTGATGTCTTTCTTCAAGGTCACACGCACGTTGACGTGTTCATTTTCAAATTCCCCAAGCTTCAAAAGCCCGTTGCTCGATTGTGACGGATAATCCATCTGCTTTACCTGACCGTTCACTGTTACCATGAAGCTTCCGTTTATATCCTCGCTGAGGCTGTTTGAAAGCTTGTCGAAGCAGTCAAAGTAAAGTGTCTGCTTGTCTGTCACATCTATGCTGTAGTCCATGTAGGCTATATCGCTAGTAGTAGTGAGGGTGTAGTTCGGTTTAAAGTTACTGTCGTCCTGCACACCATAGATCGTGGTGTATTCGTAGTCTGTGATAAGCTCGTCACCGTTGCCACCGAAAAGCTGTTCAAAAAGCTTCTTCTGAACGTTGCTTCTTGTGCCTGTGGAAAGCTCCTCACTGCCGCTCAGGTCAGCGTCGGTCACAATGCCAAGGGGGAGATAGTATTCTGTCGGCACTATCTGGTAGGTATCGTTTGAATATACAGCGTCAGCCGAGCCTGTATTTTTTTCAATAAGATATTTTACCGACAGCAAAGCGTCAGTAAGCTCCGTTCCGCCATATGAGCCTACCTCCATCCAGTAAGAGGAGTAACCAAGCTGCTTCATCATGTACATATAATCACGGCTTGTGAGGGAGGTGTAGTGGCTCAGGGAATTGTAGCCCATTGAGCCGACCAGATTGACCTCGAAAAGCTTGCTTGTGGTCTTTACTCTGTAAAAGCCCTCTGTTTCGTCAAGCCTGTCTGAAAGATCCATTATCTTCTGATGATTAGCCGCACGGAGAGTATTGTTCATGCTTGGAGATACCATATAAATGTTCACGTTTGCGTATGACTCAGCCGCAACAAACATTGCGAGGAAGACAGCAAATATCTTCTTTGATATCCAGCCCTTTTTGTGCAGCAGAACGATAACAGTATAGAAAGCCGCCGCCACAATGAAAAATTCAAGGCAAAGCTCAAAGGCGGTGCTGTCCTGCCAAAGGCTTTTAGTGTATTTTGACATTCCGTCACGATTGTTCTCAACAAAGCCCTCAGAGAAGTTGTAAAAGCCGTAGACAAGTGCCGCAAGTATCAGGAAAATAACAAAGTGGTCGCAGTTTTTCTTTCCTTTTGCCACTGCGTTTTCCGATGAAAGAAAATATCCTGCGCAGATAAGTGCAAAGAATATGGTGATGAAAGCGTATCTGCATGGGAACGACATATAGCTTCCCGTGTGCCACATAAGGTTCGCAGGCTCTATTAAAATAGGTACGAGCATCAAAAAGAGCATTATAAGGTCGGTGTTAAGACGCTTGCTTCTCTTTTTGCCGTCAAGAAGAAACACCGCAACTATCACTATCACCGAAGCCGTTGACAACAGCAGGCAGAATGTGGTGTTGTAGTTTGTAATGAATGAGGCGGTTTCGATCTGTTGGATAACTGATTTAGAACGTCCGCTTGACAAAAACTGCAGGAAGCATGGCATCCATACCACCGCTGAAAGTAATGCACCAAGGAGCGAGCCTATAACAAATCTGCATGGAACGACCTTGTATTTTTCTTCCTTGCGGTAACGCCAGCAGCAAAGAGCCATGAAAATCATTATGAAAACAACTATCATGTAGCTGATGTAGTAGTTCACTATCATCATAAGTGTGAGCATGACAGTGTACGGGATAATGCGCTTTTTCTCGAAAAGCTCCCTGAATGCCACCATAAGAAGAGGGAAAAGATACATCATGTCAAGCCATATGTTGTTCTGATAATAGAACATTCCATAGCCGCAGAATGCGTATATGACGCTGAGTACAGCGCCAATGTAAGGGTCGAGCTTTTTTTGACAGGAGCGGAAATATATCTGCGCCGTTACAGCCGCTGTCATCATTTTAAGCACTGTGAGAATGTTCACAAGGTAGATTATGTCAGCCTTGTCAACGAAAAGCACAAGCAAAGTGTAGGGGCTTGCGATAAAGAAGAAGAAAACGCCCCACAGGTCCATTCCTCCTGCATTGTGGAAGTTAAGGAACATTCCGTCCTTGCCTGTGAAAATATCCTTGAAGTCGGTGAGCAGAGGTATCACCTGCTGTGACATATCACACCAAGATACAGTGCCGTCACCAAAAGGGTAAAGCCCATGCCGATAAAATGCAAATCCCATTATGAGCAATACAGCCAGAGGTGGGAAGATAAAGGGCAGAGCTTTTTTCAGCTTATCCATTTTGTTCAGTCCTCCATACATAACATAGTTTTTATATTTTTCTTTAAAAAACATTATAATTATACTCCATTAAGAGCCAAAAATCAATATTAAATAAGCCAACTTTAGGCTTCGTATGATGAAAATTCTGTGAAAAACATGGTCTGATGTTGATTTTTTTCCAGGGAGGTGCTATAATAGGCTAGTGAAAAGGCAGAAATGCCATAATGATGATCGAAAGGACGATAAAAAATGAAACTTAAAAAGTTATTCAGAGCATTGGCTCTTTGCACAGCAGGCGTGCTTGCCTGCGCAGTTCTTACAGCCTGCGGAGATAAGGGTGACAGCTCATCACAGACCTCTGCGGCTGACACTGACAAGAAGTTCGTTATCACGCTTTATGCCAATGACGCACCTATCACCTGCGAGAACTTCGAGAAGCTGGTAAAGAAAAAGTTCTATGACGGACTTACTTTCCATAGAGTTGTAGACGGCTTTATGGCACAGGGCGGTGACCCTAACGGTGACGGCACAGGCGGAAGCAAGGAAACTATCAAGGGCGAGTTCTCAGCAAATGGCGTTGAAAACAGCCTGAGCCATACAAGAGGCGTTGTTTCAATGGCAAGAGCAAGCGATATGGACAGTGCTTCAAGCCAGTTCTTTATCTGCTACAGCGATGAGGATACTTTCCTTGACGGACAGTATGCGGCTTTCGGCATGGTAACAGAGGGCATGGACGTTGTTGATGACTTTCTTAAAGTTGAGAGAACAACAGGTTCAGACAACGAACAGTCAAAGCCTGTTACGCCTATCACTATCGTAAAGGCTGAAATGATAGATGATGACGCAGACGGCAACCACAGAGTTCAGTTCACAATGGATTTCTAAGCTGATTTTCACAAAGAGGTGTCCCCATTGGGTGGATACCTTTTTTGTTTACTAAAATGGTTTGGCAAAACAAAAAATTCATAATTTATATATTAAATCACTGATAAAAGCTATTGCAAAAAGCCGTGTGTTCAGTTATAATATATGATATAGGTTTATGCACAGTCGGTATCGTAGGGCTGTCGCTATCAATTTTTGAAAGGAATGTATGTTATGAAGAAATTTGCAGCAGGACTTATTGCAGTGGCAATGAGCGTTACAATGCTTGCAGGCTGCGGAGTGCCTGCTAATACAGTTCACAGCGTTGACGATCTGGAGGGCAAGACTATCGGTGTTCAGCTTGGAACAACAGGCGATATCTACGCTGAGGACGTTAAGGACGCTAAGGTAGAAAAATACAACAAGGGCGCTGACGCTGTTCAGGCTCTGAAGCAGGGCAAGATAGACGCTGTTATAATCGACGCTGAGCCTGCTAAGGTATTCGTTGAGAAGAATGACGATCTTGAAATACTTGACGAGCCTTTTGCTGAGGAAGAATACGCTATCGCTATGAAGCTTGACAACACTGAGCTTCAGACAGCTGTCAACGGTGCGCTCAAGGAGCTTAAGGCTGACGGAACACTTGACGCTATCAAGGCAAACTACGTTGGCGAGAACGCTGGCAAGAACCCATACAAGTCCCCTGATAATGTTAGCAGAGATAAGGGTACGCTTGTAATGGCAACAAACGCTGAGTTCCCTCCATACGAGAGCAAAGAGAACGATAAGGTCGTTGGTATCGACGCTGATATGATGCAGGCAGTTTGCGACAAGCTTGGTTATGAGCTTAAGATAGACGATATGGCATTTGATTCTATAATCTCAGCCGTTCAGTCAGGCAAGGCAGACGTTGGCGTTGCAGGTATGACAGTTACACCTGACAGAGAGAAAAACGTTCTTTTCTCTGACACTTACACATCATCAAGTCAGGTAATAATCGTAAGAAAGAAATAATTTTTCACACTTCGGCTGTCGTAGAGCGGCAGCCGAAATTATTTTGATAAAGAACAGGAAGTGCTGAATTGAACAAATTGATCGACGATTTCCAGCAAAATTTTTTGGACGAGAGCCGTTGGCATTATCTTACCAATGGTCTTAAAACAACACTTATCATAACCTTCTTTGCGGTCATACTTGGCTTTGTGTTGGGATTTCTTGTGGCTATAGTCCGCTCTACTCATGATAAGACAGGCAAAATGAAGATACTCAACGCCCTTTGCAGAGTGTATCTTACAGTGATAAGAGGAACTCCTATGGTAGTTCAGCTCCTTATAACATATTTTGTTATTTTCGGAAGTGTGAACATAGACAAGACTCTTGTGGCTGTGCTTGCATTCGGCGTGAACTCAGGCGCATATGTGGCTGAGATAGTCCGTTCAGGTATCATGTCAGTTGACAACGGTCAGTTTGAAGCAGGAAGAAGCCTTGGCCTTAGCTATCGTCAGACAATGATATCAATAGTTCTTCCGCAGGCTTTTAAAACTGTTCTGCCTGCCCTTGCAAACGAGTGCATAGTTTTGCTTAAAGAAACCTCTGTTGCAGGATATATCGCAATTCAGGACCTTACAAAGGGCGGAGATATAATCCGTTCTCAGACGTTCTCGGCATTCATGCCGCTTATAACAGTTGCACTTATCTACCTTATAATGGTAGTTGTGCTTACTCATCTGGTAGGAAAGCTTGAAAGGAGGCTGTCGCAAAGTGATAGACGTTAAACATCTCAGCAAGTCTTTCGGCGAGGTCGAAGTGCTGAAAGATATAAACGAAACTATCGACAAGGGCGAAAAGGTCGTTATCGTTGGTCCGTCAGGCTCAGGAAAATCCACCTTTCTCCGCTGTCTTAACCTTATGGAAAGACCTACTTCTGGAGATATTTTCTTCGAGGGCGAGAACATCACTCAGGCGAACGAGCATGAAATGAACAAACTCAGACAGAGAATGGGCATGGTTTTTCAGCATTTCAACCTATTCCCACATCTTACAATAAAAAAGAATATCACTCTTGCCCCTGTGAAGCTTGGCCTTATGACAGCCGATGAAGCCGACAAAAAGGCGGAGGAGCTTTTGGAAAGAGTTGGTCTGCCTGATAAGGCTGACGAGTATCCTTCAAGGCTCTCAGGCGGTCAGAAGCAGAGAATAGCCATTGCACGTTCACTGGCGATGAACCCTGAAGTAATGCTTTTTGACGAGCCTACTTCTGCACTTGACCCTGAAATGGTGGGCGAGGTGCTGGAGCTTATGAAACAGCTTGCAAACGACGGAATGACAATGGTTGTCGTTACCCACGAAATGGGCTTTGCAAGGGAAGTTGCTTCAAGAGTTCTGTTTATGGCAGACGGAAAAATACTCGAGCAGAACAAGCCGTCAGAGTTCTTTGCACACCCTGAAAATCAGCGTTTGAAAGATTTTCTCTCAAAAATCATATAGAAGCCAACACCGCACAAGGGGCGTCTATCGTCTTTGTGCGGTGTTTTTTTGTTTGCAAAGGTCTAAAATGCTTGACATTATGGGCGTTATGGTCTATTATTATTTTATACGACTTTATTTTAATAGGAGATACATAAATGAGTTTAAAAAACGCTTTCACCATTATTTTCGGCAAGCTTATGGTAAAAACTCTGCACCTGCTTGGCAGGGACGCAGGCAACTTTCCTGGGCTTGTGCTGTGGACTATAAATAAAGACTGCCTTAAGGCTTTCAAGGTGGATTGCCCTATCGTTGCTGTCACAGGCACCAACGGCAAGACCTCTGTTACAAACTATCTCAGCCACATTTTTGCAAGCGGTGGAAAGAAGATAATCACAAACCCTGAGGGAAATAACCTTGATACGGGCATATGCTCCCTCCTGCTCAATCACTGCGATATGAGGGGAAGAGTCCGTGCCGATTATCTTGTGCTTGAAACTGACGAGTCACACGTTCCTGTGGTCTATTCAAAGCTCAATTTGCAGACCCTTGTTCTGCTGAATTTCTTCCGTGACCAGCTTGACAGAAACGGCGAGGTGGAAACACTCATTCTCAAGGTGAAAAAGTTCCTTGAAACATTTGAGGGCAACGTTGTTCTCAATGCCGATGACCCAAACGTGGCAAGACTTGGACTTGCTAACCCCAATAATAAGAATATCCACTATTTCAGCGTTGACAGATATCAGGGCGCAACGGATAAGCCTTATGAGGTGGGCGAGGGCAAGTTCTGTCCTTTCTGCGATACTGAGCTTGTCTATGACTATTATCAGTATTCACATATCGGCAAGTTCCATTGTCCAAAGTGTGGTTTCGGCAATATCGAGCCTGAGGTGGAGATAAAGAACGTTGACCTGACTGTTCCGTCCTTTGAAGCAGACGGGGAAACATATAAGACCGCTCATAACAGTATCTATTATATGTATAACATGGCGGCTGTCTATACCGCCGCAAAGCTCTATAATTTTGATAAGGCTATATTGCATGACACTTTCGAGCATTTCGAGGTGAATAACGGCAGACTTGAACGCTTTGAGGTTGACGGCTCAAGCCTTCTTGTGAACCTTGCCAAAAACCCTGTTGGCGCAAATATGACCCTGCGTGTGATGAACGAGCAGGCAGGCTCAAAGGAACTGCTTTTTGTCCTTAACGATAACCTTGCAGACGGCCATGACGTTTCTTGGATATGGGATATAAACTTCTCTGTGTTCAATAATGTTGACAGAGTTGTGACTTCTGGTACGAGGGCATATGATATTGCCATAAGAATAAAATGCTCAGGCTATGACCCTGACAAGATATTCGTTTATCCTGACCTTGACGAAGCAACAGCGTCACTCTTCTCCACAAAGGGTGATAAGTTCGCCATAGCCAATTATACTGCTATCCAGCCGACAAGAGCCGCAATAAAAAGATACAAGAGCCTGAAAGAAAACGGGGAGGAAAAGTAAAATGGAAAAGCTGAAAATTCTTCATATGTATCCAAATATGCTTGACCTCTATGGCGACAGCGGCAACGTTGAAGTGCTTTCTTACCGCTGTAAAATGCGTGGCATAGAGCTGGAAGTTTCAAAGCATCTTATTGGTGACAAGGAAACTGATTTCACCCAGTATGATATCATCTATCTTGGCGGCGGTGCTGACTTTGAACAGCAGATACTTGCAGATGACCTTGTTTCCTGCAAGGACAGTATCATGGAAGCTTATAAGGCAGGAACATTTTTCCTGATGATATGCGGTGGCTATCAGCTTATGGGTCAGTATTATAAGGACTCAAACGGTGAGAAAGTGCCGGGATTGGGACTTTTTGATTACTATACTGTGGCGTCTACCGATAAAAGATGCAGATGTATCGGAAATATCGTTATAGAAGCTCAGCTTGACGGCGAGAAGTATAAGGTCATAGGCTTTGAAAACCACGGCGGACAGACCACCAACGTCAAGTCACCCTTCGGAAAAGTCCTCTCAGGCAACGGCAACGAGTTTGAGAGCAGTACCGAGGGCTATATGGAAAAAAGCGTTATCGCAACCTATCTCCATGGTCCGCTTCTGTCAAAAAATCCAAAGGTCAGCGACTATGTTATTTCATATTGCATGAGCCGTAAGTTTGGCGAAAAGTATATCCCCGCACCTATAAACGATAAGCTTGAAGAGGATTGCCGCAAACAGCTTTTTGAGAGGCTTGGTGTGTAAAAATGTTTTCACTGTTCAAAAAGAAGCAGGCTCAGAGCGAGCCGCCTCTGAAAAAGAAAATAAAGGATATGAAGTGCAGAAAAATAAACTACGTTGACGAGGGCTTTGATACCCTCGCATCGGAAATGTCTGCCGATCCGAAAGCTATTCTCAGGCTCAAGCCTGTGAACTATTATGCCATAAAAAATAAATATATCATGGGAAAAGTTTATACGTCTGAGGATTATCAGGAGAATTATGTGCAGTTTTTCAGATACGAGTATGACCACGAGTGCGGAAAAACTGATATCTACCCCCTAAGTGCGGAGCTTATGTCAAAGGCTCTTGCAAAGGTGGGCATAATAATAGACCTGAAAGCCCTTGCCAAAGACCAGTGAGGAAACGAAAATGGCTTCAAAACTTGACGAATTTGATATTAAAGCCCCTGTGGCTGACCTGCTTTATCCCTCTGTGGAAAAGCACAACGCAATGAAAAAAAGAGCTGCCGCCCTTGAAAAGCTCCCCAGAGCGTTTGTTGACAATCTGGAGCTTGAAAAGGTGGCTGATTTTATCACGCCCCATTACCAGTATCGTGTAATGAGGCTTTTTTGTGAGGTTTGCGACGATGAGGAGGTAATAAACTACCGCCTTGATATCCTTGATGATTTCATAAGGCTTCCGTCCTTGTCTGCCACCATACGCAAGGTGATAAACGTCATGGTGGAAAATGACAGAAAGAACATCTATAATCTTACTACTCCCGACAGCTTTTCACAGCTTGATGATGCCATAAGCGGCTTTGACGCTTACATACGGTGCATGGAGATAATGCACGATTTTTATGGAAAAATGAAAGATAAGATACGCTCAGAGGGCGTAAAAAAGCTTTTTGCGTTCTTTGAGGAGCATTACGGCGACAAGCATTATATATCCCTGAAGGGTGAGATAGAGAAGCTTAAAAAGGCACTCTATGACCGCATACGAAGCGTTACAGTCGCCATAAACCTCGATGAAAGGCTAGTTCCTGTTTCAGCAGGCATTATAGAGCTTTCAAAAGAGCGTTACGATATAAAACCGTCCCTTGTTGACAGGATACTTTATCATGGGGCAAAGTTCAACGATAAGGCTGTTGTGAAAAATCTCAGAAAAAAGTATAATGACAGCGAGGTGTCTGACGATAAGCTTATCAACACTGTGGATAAGACCCTTTTTGACGAGCTTAGCGATCTTACTGATACTTTTGTGAAAATGATAGACAAGGTGCTTGCTGAGTATCAGAAAGCAGGCATTGCCGATATGCGCTATATAGACTATCAGCTTGAATATTACATGGGCGCAGTGGCTATGATAGAAGCCTGCGAAGATCAGGGGCTTAAAATGTGCCGTCCGAAAATTCTTCCTGCAGGTGAGAGAAAAGCCGTCATAAAGGATATCTTTGACCCTGTTTATTTCCGTGAAGCCAGAATATATAATCTTGACCACAAGGAGAAAAAATCCGTTGTCACAAACGATATCACCATGGGAGGTGACAGCGAGGGCTTTTATGTGCTTACGGGCGCAAACAATGGCGGAAAGACCACATTTCTCCGTGCGGTCGGTCTGTGTCAGATAATGGCGCAGACAGGGCTTTATGTGCCTGCTTCATACTGTGAAATATCCCTTGTGGACTATATCTACACTCAGTTCCCACAAGAGGAAAAAACAGGTATCGACACAAGCCGTTTCACCACAGAGATAAAAGAGTTCCGTGAAATAAGCGACACTATCACAGCAAACAGCCTGCTTCTTATGAACGAGTCTATCCAAAGCACAACCCCAAGGGAGTGTGTTGAGGTCGCCTGCGAGCTTTTGAGGATATTCTGCAAAATGGGCGTAAGAGGAGTTTTTGCAACACATCTTGTGGATATCGCATACAAGACCGTGAAGCTTAATAAAGACAGTACGCTCAGAACAAAGCTTGCAAGCATTGTCGCCGACGCAGATGATGAAACAGGAGAGCGAAAGTATAAGATAGTCCGTGGAATGCCCCGTGACAACAGCTTCGCTCAGACTATCCTTAAACAATACGGCATAGATATGGAAACGATAGAAAAGCGTATAAGAGAGAATAAAGCCTGACTATTACAAAATTGTAACCATACTTGAAAATTTCTTTGATGTGTGATATACTGAAACATACAACTATGAAGACAGGAGATAAAACCATGAAAAAGATACATAGAACATTGAGCCTTTTTACAGTCGCTGCAATGTGCGCCGCACTTCTCTGCTCATGCGGAGAGGTGCCTGACAGTTCACAGACCGACAGCAGCTCAAAGGCAGCCACAACTACAACAGCCGATACAACGGCTGATACAACCACCACAGGGGAGGCGAGCAGTACAGCTTCTGCCACTTCTGCACCTGACAGCAGTGTTTCAGACAGCTCATCAGCGGTAACGGACGATACAAAGACGAACGGTATCACACCTGCTATGTGGAAAGTGACTTCACCTGAGGGCAACACAATGGTGATGCTCGGCTCTTTCCATGCACTGAAAGACGAGTGCTATCCGCTCCCTGAGGCAGTAACGAATGCGTATAACAATGCTGATATACTTGCGGTGGAGTGCGATATAACCTCCACAAGCGAGGACGGCGAGTATATGAAAAATCTTATGAAACAAATGCTTTATAATGATAACACAAAGCTCAGCCAGCATATTTCCGAGGAAGCATATTCAGCACTGCAAACATATCTCGGCTATTGGGGCATGGATATCTCCGCCCTGGAGGTCTACAGACCATGGGCTGTTTCAAGCACTCTTGATACCCTGCTTATTCAGGATTCCGACTTTGACACGGAAAAGGGTCTTGATAACTTCCTTCTTACCACTGCCCACGCAGACGGCAAGGAGATATACGAAGTTGAGTCGGTGGATTTCCAGATGAATATGCTCATAAACTTCTCTGACGATATCTATGACCTTATGTTCAGAAGCTACGAGGGTGAAACCAAGGAGAGCCAAAAGCAGGCTCTTGAAGACCTCTATACCGCATGGAAGTCGGGAGATATCGAAACCTTCCTTGAGGAAGATAACGAGGAGGAGCTTGCAGGCTATACCGAGGAGGACAAAAAGATCGCCGAGGATTATAATAACCAAATGCTCTATGACAGAAACAAGAACATGGCAAAAGCTGCCGAGGATCTTATGTCTCAGGGCAAGAACGTGTTCTATGTTGTTGGTGCGGCACACTATGCAGGCGAGGGAGGAATAATCGACCTGCTTGAAAAAGACGGCTACACAGCCGAGCGTGTGCAGTATTGATGGATTTATAGATTTGTATAGGGGAAAGGGGTAAAAAATAAATGCCACATTCATCAGGGGGAGGCTCTCACAGCGGAGGGTCACACAGCGGCTCAGGCTTTTCCAGCTCTTCATCAAGCTCGGGAGGGTCGAGTGCTAAACACATAAAGCACACAAGCTTTCCTGGGGCAAGAAGATACGTATACTATGAGAACTACCGTCCTGTCTATGTCTATGCTGACTATGATATTCGCAAGGGGACCGCTTCAGGTAAGTTTTTCAGTATACTTGGCAGTGCTGTCAGCCTGCTCTTTGGTATCATGCTTCTTGCCATGTGCTATGATAAGCCACAAAAAATGGATACAAGTCCTTCTTATAGCTGTGAGATAGTGGACTGTGCAGGGGTAATTGACGATGCCGATATGGTGCAAAGCGCAATAGATGATTTCTATGACGAAACGGGTATACCTGTTGAGGTAATGACAGTGAACAACGAGGATTGGCAGGGAAGCTATTCAAAGCTAGAGGACTTTGCCTATGATATGTATGTGACGGAATTTGACGACGAGGAGCATTGGCTGGTGGTTTATTCTGAACCTACATCTCCCGACCCTGATTTTAACGATTGGTACTGGGAGGGTATGCAGGGCGATGATACCGACAATATCATAACTGTAGATGTAGCAGACGATTTCAAAGATCTTATGCAGAAATATCTTACCGCCAACAGCCGTTATGATGTCAGCTCTGCTATAGCAGCGGCTTTTGATGAAACTACGCCAAACGTTATGGACGGTCATGTAGAGTGGCTGTTCGTGATATGGGGACTTCTCTTGTCAGGTATCGGGGCTTATGAGATATATCAGACGCTTATCACGAATAAAAAGGCTTACCGAAGCGCAGTGAAATGTGCAAATGATGCAAAAGAGGACACCTGCGAATACTGCGGAAATGTCTATGTTATCGGCACTTGTCATGAGTGCCCACACTGCGGAGCGCCGCTCAGACCACATAACGTGGAAACAGAACAGCCTGTCGCAGATGCTGCCAAAAAATAAGAAAGGGGTAAATAATAAATGCCACATTCATCGGGAGGAGGCTCTCACGGAGGAGGATCACACGGAGGCTCGCATCACAGCAGCCATTCGCACGGAGGCTCAGGAAGAAGCTCACGCCACGTAAGAAGCACCTATTTCCCGGACGCAAGAAGATATGTATATTATGATCATCACAGACCTGTCTATGTCTATGCAGATTATGACATAACCGAAAAAAGAAGTCCTTTGAGATTTCTTATGCTGCTTTTCTATCTGCCGTTTATTTTATTCACATTTTCTATGTTTGCCGAGGCTTATCATCACCCTCATAAGCTTCCCCAAAATTATGATTATAAAATAGTTGTGGAGGATAAAGCAAATGTCCTTGGCAACACCGCAGAGCTTAGGAACTCGCTGGTGGCATTTTATAACCGCACCGGTATCTCACCTGCGGTCATAACAGTGGAAAATTCCGATTGGCAGGGAAATTATTCAGATCTTGAAAACTATGCCTATGATCTGTATGTGAACCACTTTGCGGACGAGAGCCATTGGCTCATAGTTTACTCTACTCCTGACGGCTATTCTTCCTCTGACGGCTATGAGGATTGGTATTGGGAGGGTATGCAGGGCAATGATACAGATGATGTTCTGACAAAATCTGTAACGAACAGCTTCAATGACGAGCTGCAGAAAAATCTCACAGCGAGAACACGCTATACAGTGTCCTCGGCTATCAGCACATCATTTGACGACCTGACGCCTACCGTAATGAAGAGTAAAGTGAATTGGGCTATGCTATTTACTTCGATCGCCATTCTGGCATTTGTGTGTCTGCACGCCTGCCTTATGATAGGCATAAATCCAAAGGCGAGAAAATATGCCAAAGCAAAGCCGTGTTCTGACGCAGCTCAGGAAAAAGCCTGCGAATATTGCGGCTATACCTATGTCGTAGACACCTGTACAGAATGTCCGCATTGCGGAGCGCCTATCCCACCAGAGGATCAGCCTGGGGCACGATTTACTTGATAAAAAAATCACCGCCTGAGAAGCTATTTCTCTCAGGCGGTTTTGTTTGTCATTTTTAGCCGTACATCTCTGTCTGCTCAGCATAGCTGTAGATTATCTCGGAGTCAGGGTCAATGGCAACTCCCTTTGCGTGGAAAAGCTCTGTTATGGTAACGAACTCGTAGCCCTGTTCTTTGAGCGCAGGGATTATCTTATCAAGGGCTTCAACTGTCTGAACGTTTCCGTTCATATTGTGAAGCAGGATAATGCCGCCGTCCCTAGCCTGTGCAAGCACCTTTTCAACACGTTCCTCAACGCCTATGGCATTGTTATAGTCCTCTGCACCGTATCCGCATATAAACGGCATATCTATAACGTCAAACATTGTCTGGTTCACCGCAATATATGGCGGACGGAAAAACTGTGGACGTTCGCCAACAGCCTCTTCCACCTTGTCAGAGGTAAAGTCTATCTCGGCCTTTATTTCCTCTGCGGTCATTTTTGTCATGTCAGGGTGGCTCTGAGAGTGGTTTTCAATGTCACAGCCCATGTTGTAAGCACGCTTCATGACCTCTGCACTCTCGTCTGTGATGTTGTTTCCGATAACGAAAAACGAAGCCACAATGCCGTGTTCTTCAAGCTTGTCAAGAACAAGGGGAGTTGTGTCAGTGTTAGGGCCGTCATCAAAAGTGAGGGCTATCACTTTTCCGTAGTCAGACTTGTCACGAAGCTGTCTGCGCTTATTCTGTGAACTGCTGTCCTCAGCCTTTGAGCTTTCTTGTTCCAGACTGCTGTTTTCACCAGTCCCACAGCCCACTCCCATAGCAAGACTGAACGCCACCGCACCCATAAGAATAGTCTTAAGCACCTTTTTCATATGATTTTCTCCTTCATATTTATTATCTCTATGATAGCATATTTCCACTTGATTTTCAATAGAATTTGATGATAAAGCAACAAAAAACGGGCGGTCAAAAACCGCCCGTCAAATGTCTTTTATTTTTCAGAATGTTTCTTGTCCTTGAAGAATTTTCTGTATATTGCCACTGTTATAACAGCATAAATCGTTCCCGTTAGAACGCCTGCGATAACGTCGAATGGATAGTGTACACCAACATACAGCCGTGAGAACGCAATGAGTGTTGCCACTATAAGTGCAGGCACGCCATATTTTTTCGGCATCTCCATGAACATTACCACCGCCACTGCAAAGGAAGCTCCCGAATGTCCCGAGGGAAATGAGAAGTCCGATTGTGCACCTATTATCCTGTTAAGCCCCTCTACCACCTCGTAAGGTCTTGTTCTGGCAATAATGTTTTTGAGAATGATGTTGTTTATAAGAAAAGTCACCGCAAGGGAGCATGAACACACGATGCCTGTTGTTCTAGTCTTTTTCAGTATGAGAAGTAAAACGCATATGCCTATCCATAACGCACCTCCGTTTGCAAGATATGTTATGAACTTCATTATGGGGTCGAGCCACCCTGCACGCAGGTTGTCCTGTATCCATAACAGTATGTCGCCGTCTAGTTTAAGTAAGGTGTCTAACATTTATCCTCCTGACATTTATGTAAATCTATCCCTTGGATATATTTACATCAAAACTGACAAGCCCGTCAAAAAACGAGCCTGTCCTTTGTGTATTAATGCTTTAGTTCATATTTTCGCAAATTAATATTATGATAAGTTCATTTTCGTGTATAAAAAGCTTAAAATCATGTGTGATACCCTTAACAAATTCAATTTGCATAGAAATTTGATTTCCAATTACAGCTTAACAGGCTCTATCTTCCAGATGTTTTCTGCATAGTCCTTGATAGTTCTGTCAGAAGAGAACTTTCCTGCATTTGCAATGTTCAGCCAGCACTTCTTAGCGAATGCAAGCTTGTCCTTGTAGTCTGCGTTGACCTTGAGCTTTGCCTGAACATAGCTTTCAAGGTCGCCAAGAACGTAGTAGTGGTCAGGAACGTGCCAGCTTGCACCGTCAGTGAGTGCCTTGTAAAGCTCCTTGAAGCTGCCCTCCTCGTTGGACGGAACGCCGCCGTCTGAAAGACTGCCGTCAATAAGCTTGTCAAGAACACGCTTTATCTTGTCGTTTGAGAAAAGTATCTCCCTAGGGTCATACTTTGGCATTATCTCAGCCAGCTCCTCTACTCTTGCACCGAAGATGTAGTTGTTCTCCTCGCCTGCCTCCTGAACTATCTCAACGTTAGCTCCGTCATAAGTTCCCAGCGTAACAGCACCGTTGAGCATAAGTTTCATGTTGCCTGTACCGCTTGCTTCAGTGCCTGCCGTAGATATCTGCTCGGAAACATCAGCCGCAGTAACAAGCTTTTCCGCATAGGAAACGTTGTAGTTCTGTACGAAAACCACCTTAATAAGATCCTTTGTGTCAGGGTCAGCGTTCACAAGCTTGCTTATCTCGCCAATAAGCTTGATGATAGCTTTAGCTCTGCGATATCCCGGTGCAGACTTGGCACCGAAAATAAATGTTGTCGGTGTGAAGTCCTTTATAGAGCCGTCCTTGATACCATAGTAAATGTAAAGTATAGACAAAGCGTTCAAGAACTGCCTCTTGTATTCGTGCAGACGCTTGATCTGAATGTCAAAAATAGTGTTCGGGTCGATATCAACACCGTCATGCTCCTTTACAAAAGCGGCAAGGCGGTTTTTCTGCGCCTCCTTAACAGCCATGAACTCGTTGAGCACAGCCTCATCATCAGCATATTTTTCAAGCTTTTTAAGCTCGTCCAAGTCCTTCACCCAATCTGCATTGCCAAGAAGCTTTGTGATAAGTGCGGAAAGCTCAGGGTTGCAAAGTGCGAGCCAACGTCTTTGTGTGATACCATTGGTCTTGTTCTGAAATCTCTTAGGATAAAGCTCATACCAGTCTTTGAGAGCGTCCTTTTTCAGTATATCAGTGTGGATAGCCGCAACACCGTTTATATAGCTTGAAACATAGATAGCCATAAACGCCATTTTTACCATGCCGTCGCCAACAGGAGAAAGCTTAGAGATATACTCTCTGTCCTTTTTGAGAGCGTACATATCCTTTATAAAACGCTCGTTTATCATAAGGATATATGTATAGACCTCAGGCACTACCTTTTCCACAAGTCTGCAATCCCACTTTTCAAGAGCCTCAGCCATGATAGTGTGGTTTGTGTAGTTAAAGACCTTGTGGGCGATCTCAAAAGCCTTGTCAAAGTCATAGCTATGCTCAGCACAAAGCTGTCTTATAAGCTCTGGTACAGCGATAACAGGGTGAGTATCATTAAGCTGGATAGTAATATAGTCGCCAAGGTTGTCAAGAGTGCCGAACTTAGCCAAATGCTTTTTGAGAATATCCGTCACAGAAGCGGAGGAGAAGAAATATTCCTGTTTAAGTCTGAGTATCTTGCCCTCTTCACAGTTATCGTTAGGGTAAAGCACCTTTGAGATGTTCTCAGCGTCATTTTTAGCCTTTACAGCACCGTCATAGTTTCCGCAGTCGAACTGAGCGAAGTCGAAATCCTCCACGCTCTCAGCCTGCCAAAGTCTGAGTGTGCCAACGTTCTTAGTGCCAAAGCCGATAACAGGCATATCATAAGGCACAGCATAAACAGTCTGGTCGCCGTATTTAACGACTACCTTGTCATTTTCGCATCTCTTAGACCAAGGGTCGCCGTACTTAGTCCAGTTGTCAGCTTCTTCCTTTTGGAAGCCGTCAACTATCTTCTGCTTGAAAAGACCATACTTGTATCTTATTCCGTAGCCGTCCAAAGGCAGGTCATGAGCGGCGGCGGAATCGAGGAAGCAAGCGGCAAGTCTTCCAAGACCGCCGTTGCCCAGGGCAGCGTCCTCTATTTCTTCAAGGTCATTAAGACTTCTGCCGTGAGCCTTCAAAAGCTCGTCCACCTCGTCAGTGATACCAAGGCAAAGGAGATTGTTATAAACGGCTCTGCCCATAAGGAACTCCATAGAGAGATAGCAGGCTCTGCGGCTGTCAAGGTGAGCCTTTCTGCTGTTCTCCCAATCGTTGTCAATAAGCTCCATAACAGTAGCCGACAGGCTTTCGTGGAGCTGCCAAGGCAGAGCTTTTTCAACGCTCGTGCCAAACTTCTTTTTCAGGTCTTTACTAAGTTCGCTGTAAAACAGTTCTTTGTTCATTGGTTTTTTTATCCTTTCTGATATTTTATGTATTCTATTGCATTTTGTACTTTGTTATTATCCGCATAACGTATGGTAGGGGCGAACATCGTTTGCCCGTCGAAGAAACAAACCCACGGCAACAACATTATGGGATAGAACTAAAACCTACCCTATCACACCTGTATGGGACGACGCCATCGGCGTCCCGTACCCCTCGCCGTTTCGACTGCAATCTCATTTGTGTTATCCGCACAATGTTGCTTTGCGCAAATTCTGGAAAATCCAAACCTTGTCACTTCGAGTGGGACGTCACATTTCTGTGAAACAGAAATTGAGCCGTTTCCCTACAATGTTTTGGTCAACTTTCTTCTGCCGCAAAATCGCTGTCGCTCTTTGCGGATCTACGTTGCGCTAAGGGATAGAAAAGCGGTGCAGATTTAATTCTCCGATATTACTTTTATCTGGTATCAAACTTTCATGTGCTTTTTAGTTTTACTCTGCACCGCTTGTAGGCTTACGCCTATTGAGGCTCTGCCTCAAACTCCGCTAGGGACTCTGTCCCTAGACCCTGCAATGGGTTTCACCCCTTGACCCTGACCAGGGGCGTGCCCCTGGACCTTTTGCTCGCTTCGCTCGGTGTTTTATTTTACTCCATTCTTGTGATTTGTTCGGTCAGCTATGCACATTCCTCACTCCTCATTCCTCATTCCTCATTCATCCTTGCTCTATCTGCCATACACCGCTGTTATCTTCGCCAATCTCTCCGCCAAAGTATTATCAAGCTTATCAAAGCTTTCCAATCTCCACTTCCAGTTTGCTCCCACTGTTGACGGTGTATTCATTCTGGCTTTATCGTCAAGGCAAAGTATATCCTGCATTTGTGCGATAGCTGTATCACACACGCTGGACCAACAAAGTCTTACCATTGCCCAAGGCACGAACTCGTCTTTTGTAACTCCAAGATAGTCCTTGCAGTAGCTTCTGGTCTTTTCGTCACAGCTCTTTATCCAGCCAAGTATGGTTTCGTTATCGTGCGTACCTGTATAGCAAATGCTGTTTGTGGTCTTAAAATTGTGGGGCAGATAGCCGTTTGTATTATCAGAATCAAAGCCGAACTCCAGCACCTTCATGCCAGGATATCCGCTTGCATTGAGCATTTTTACAACGTGCTTTGTAAGAAAACCCAAGTCCTCTGCGATTATCTTCACGTCCCCAAGCTGTTTTCTCACTTCTTTGAAAAGCCTCATGTCAGGACCTTTTCTCCACTTGCCCTTTTTGGCGTTCTTTGCACCGTATGGTATGCAGTAATAGCTTTCAAAGCCCCTGAAATGGTCTATTCTCACCACGTCATAGGTGTCAGAAGCCGCCTTTATACGATCTACCCACCAGCGGAATTTATCTCTTGCTATGTATTCCCAGTTGTAAAGAGGGTTGCCCCAAAGCTGACCGTCCGCCGTGAATGCGTCAGGTGGACATCCTGCCACCTCAACAGGCTTTTTCTCCTTGTCAAGGCTGAAATACTGCGGTGTACTCCACACCTCAACACTGTCATATGCCACATATATGGGGATATCGCCTATTATCTCGATGCCCTTTTCGTTGGCATAAGCCTTTAGCTTTTTCCACTGCTGGAAGTATTTATACTGCACAAAGCACCAGAAGTCTATATCATTTGCATATTCTTTTCTAGCACTTTTTATCGCCTTAGGCTTGTACATTTTCAGCGGTTCGTCCCATTCATACCAAGCCTTGCCCTTATTGGCAAATTTCAGTGACATAAACAAAGCGTAATCGTATATCCAGTCTTTGTTTTCCACCACGAATTTTGAGTATGCCTTTTCAGGCTTCTTGCGAAAACGCTTGTGTGCCGTCCTAAGCACCTTGAAAATGACCTCGTATATCTTGCCGTAGTCAACAGACCCTTTGTCATCGCCCCACTCAATATCCTTGTATTCCGCAGGTTTCAGATAACCCTCTTTCTCCAGAGCTTCAAGGTCTATAAAGTATGGATTTCCGGCATGAACAGAAAAGCTCTGATATGGCGAATCACCATAGCTTGTAGGAGATATGGGAAGTATCTGCCAACATTTTTGGTGAGCCTTTTCAAGAAAATCCACAAAAGCATAAGCCTCCTTGCCAAGCTTGCCGATACCATAATCGTTAGGCAGAGAGGATATGTGCATTAAAATACCCGATCTACGCATAAAATGCTCCTTTCATGTCAAAACCGCACCCATGTGAAATTTTCAGTGCAGTCACATATAATACATCATTATGATTATACTACTTTTCAGCCATTTTTGCAATAGAAAAACCGCCATATATTTCATTTTAGAAATAATTTCTCTAAACAGAAAAATCCCGAGAGCGCAAACCCTCGGGATGATCTTTTATTCATGTGTTATCATCATAAGCACCGCAAAGTAGTGGAAAGCACTTCCCGCAATGGTGAACAAATGCCATATTGAGTGAAAATATTTCTTGCTCTTTTTAACATAGAAAATAACGCCCACAGTGTAGAAAAGTCCGCCTATAAGGATAAACCATAAGGACAGAGGATAAACCTTTTCTATCATAGGCTTGACAGCGATTATAACTACCCAGCCCATTGCAATATAGCAAACAACAGAAGGCTTGCGGAACTTTTCAAGGTCAAT
>NZ_FR890726.1:61842-74021 GCF_000435935.1 Ruminococcus sp. CAG:57
AGCACAATGCCAAGAATAGCCGCACCCCAAACGATTCCGAAAAGAACCCAGCCAAACGCACCTCTCAAAGGCACAAGGGTGATAGGGGTGTAGGTGCCTGCAATGAGGAAAAAAATGGTGTTGTGATCCATTATCCTGAAGAATTTTTTAGCTTTAGGGTTTGTGATAGCGTGATAAAGGGTTGACATGGTGTAAAGTATGATAAGAGAAGCTCCGAAAATAGCGGAGCTTACAACGCCCCAGGCGTTGGAGTAAATGGCAGCGAGAACGATAAGAACGGCAGTGCCGGCAATGGATAGCAGACCGCCTGCACCGTGTGAAACGGAGTTGAAGATCTCCTCGCCGAGGGTGTATCTTTTGGTTAGATCCTGAGATTGGATCTCAGCAGATTTTGACATAGTATCATTTCCTTTCCGATAGGACCGAGAATTTGCATATAAGTTTTATTACTATAGTATAGTAACATTTTTTTAGACACTTGTCAAGTTTAAATACAGGTGTAAAAAGTGAGGAGTGAGGAATTAGGAATTAGGAATGAGGAATGAGGAGTGAGGAATGATGAGTGAGGAGTGAGGAATGGGCAAAGCTGACCAGAGTTGTGCCCCAACACCGAGCGAAGCGAGCAAAAGGTCCAGGGGCACGCCCCTGGTCAGGGTCAAGGGGTGAAACCCATTGCAGGGTCTAGGGACAGAGTCCCTAGCGGAGTTTGAGGCAGAGCCTCATTCGGCGCAAGCCGATTAAGCGGTGCAGAGGTGAAAAGAAGAAATACAAACTAAATCACTAAACAAATAAGTATCGAAGAATAAGACCTGCACCGCTTTTGTTGTTTCCTGCACAACGTAAAATCCGCAAAGAGCGAAGCGATTTTGCGGCACGGCAAAGTAGCGTCCCCTACATGGTTTGTGAAAACATAAATAATGTGTGGATATCGCAGGAATGTATGGGCAAACAAGAAACAGGCGACCAGCGGTCGCCTCTACAAAAAATTTATCGCCGACAGGCGATACCATAATTCCTCATTTCTCATTCCTCACTCCTCATTCTACAAACGCCGCTTTCTTCATAAAAAATCTCTTGCAATTTAAGCGATACTGTGCTATACTAACAAGGTATGTTTAAAAATGCAATGAAATATGGAGGAATAATTTTGGGTAAGCTTGAAGATGAGATCAAACGCCGCCGTACTTTTGCGATAATTTCCCACCCTGACGCAGGTAAAACAACTCTTACGGAAAAATTTCTGCTCTATGGTGGTGCGATAGCTCAGGCAGGTGCTGTAAAAGGTAAAAAGAACTCCCGCCATGCTGTTTCAGACTGGATGGAAATAGAAAAACAAAGAGGTATCTCTGTTACTTCTTCTGTTATGCAGTTCCAGTATAAAAATTATTGTATAAATATCTTGGATACTCCTGGACATCAGGACTTCTCTGAGGATACCTACCGTACTCTTATGGCTGCAGACTCAGCCGTAATGGTAATAGACGCTTCAAAGGGTGTGGAAAATCAGACCAGAAAGCTTTTCAAGGTCTGCGTTATGCGCCATATCCCTATATTTACTTTCGTAAATAAAATGGATCGTGAGTCCAGAAATCCTTTTGATCTTATGGAGCAGATAGAGTCTGAGCTTGGTATCCAGACCTATCCTGTGAACTGGCCTATCGGTTCAGGCAAAGAGTTTAAGGGCGTTTATGACAGAGATAAAAAGCATATAATCTCTTTTGAGGCAAGCGGTGGACAGCATCAGGTGGCAGCTACAGAAGTCGACCTCTCCGACCCGTCACTTGACAGCCTTATCGGCGAGGATCTCCACTCAACTCTCTGCGATGATATCGAGCTTCTCGATGGCGCAAGCTATGAGTTTGATATCGAAAAGGTGAGAAAGGGTGAGCTTTCGCCTGTGTTCTTTGGCTCTGCTCTTACAAACTTCGGCGTCGAGCCGTTTTTGGAAAACTTCCTCGAAATGACAACTTCTCCTACTCCGAGAAATTCTTCTGCCGGTATCATAGATCCGTTCGACCCTGAGTTCTCGGCTTTCGTATTCAAGATACAAGCTAATATGAACAAGGCTCACCGTGACCGTATCACTTTCCTGCGTATCTGTTCGGGCAAGTTCGATAAGGATATGGAAGTTCTCCACGTTCAGGGCAATAAAAAGCTCAGACTTTCTCAGCCTCAGCAGATAATGGCTCAGGAAAGAGAGATAATCGACGAAGCCTATGCAGGAGATATAATCGGTGTGTTTGACCCAGGTATCTTCGCTATTGGCGATACGATCTGCTCGCCAAAGAAAAAGTTCGAGTTCGAGTCTATCCCGACCTTTGCACCTGAGCATTTTATGAGAGTCCGTCAGAAGGATACCCTCAAGAGAAAGCAGTTCGTAAAGGGTACAACACAGATCGCACAAGAGGGTGCGATACAGATATTCCATGAGCCTGACAGCGGTATGGAAGAAGTTATCGTGGGCGTTGTGGGCGTTCTTCAGCTTGAAGTTTTTGAATACAGAATGAAAAATGAGTACAACGTTGACCTCTTCAAAGAGGGTCTGCCTTATTCTTATATCCGCTGGATAGATAACAAGGATATCGACCCTAAGACATTGAAGCTTTCAAGTGACACAAAGCTTGTCAAGGACTTCCGTGACAACTATCTGCTTCTTTTCACAAGCGAGTGGAATATCCGCTGGGCGCTTGAAAGAAACGAGGGCCTTGAGCTTTCAGAATTTAACAGAGGCGACCTGCAATAATACAATATTGCTAAATACCCTTCCCTAAAAAGTGATAAACTGACCAAAGTGTGTGCTTTGGTCAGTTTTTTTCTTGACTTTTTATTTGATATATGTTATATATTAAGTAGATATATGTATGAAATATTAAGTAGGTATATGTATGAAAACTATTTTTGTGGGGTGATATGTATGATAAAAAAGATAAGTGCGGCGGCAATTGCGGTCATTATGTCAGCGAGCATGATGTTCACTACAGTTTCGGCAGACGCTTCCTATGTTCTTGATAAGGACGCAGGAGAAGACTTCGTCAATTTCATAGACGGCAAGCTGCCTGATATTTTAAAGAGTATGGACAGTGTTGCAGACGGCGATAAGATCTACTTCGACTATGGCTCATGGTTCATGGATCTGGATTTTGACGGTGTGCCTGAGTTTATAATAGGCGGCGAAATGGCTGACGGCGACAGACATTATTCTATTCTTACCAAGGACGGCAAGGAGATAAAGATAGATGACACTGTTGCAAACGGACAGTATTTTCCGGGATTTATGGGCTTTGATTATATGCCTTACAGAGATCTTTATACAGGGGAGGTATCATATTTTTCAAGTAACGATAAGATAAAAACTATGACCTTTGACCCTGAAAAAGGCGTTACTGAAAAGGAGCTTTGCTCGGAAGAATACGATTTGGAAACTGACAGCACTGTTTACAAAACAGACGGCAAAGAGGTCAGCGAGAGCGAGTATTATAACTATAAATCCACCCTCAGCAGATTTATCCCTCTTGAAGTGGAAAATACAGAGCTGACATCAGATGAAACTGCAAAGGCTGACGCTGATAAGCTTCTGGAAATGTATAACGATTATAACTGCGTTGTCATGACGGCGGAGAACAAAAAGGACGATATGACAAGCGTAATAGTCGAGATGTGCGATCTTCTTAAAGAGATAATGGCTGACGCTCCTTATGAAATTGCTAGTGATGTTGATTGGAGCTATAACAGTTGGTTTGAGGATTTAAACTTTGACGGTGTTCCTGACTTTGTTATCGGCGGTATTGCAGACCTCTTAGATGAAGGTACTGCTTTAAGGCTTTATGACGTTATCGGTATGGGCAATGCAGGCTTTTTGGCGGATACCAATGTGTCGAACGACCATGGCGACGGTGAGAACGGCTTCGGCTTCAAGCCTTATGTAAACAAGCAGACTGGCGAAAAAACATACCTTTCAGAGGATAGATATACAGAGGACGGCAAGGAGCATTACGCAGTGAGAAAGCTTTTTAGCTGTCTTGGTGAATGTCTCACCGCTGATATCTGCACCGCAGAATATGACAGCAAAAAAGGCGTGACTTCATACACTATCGAGGGAAAGGAAGCCACATCAGAGGAGTTTCAGGCGTATCTTGCAAAGCTTAACAGCGACTATGATGAGCTTTCTGTAACAATAAGCACCATGGGCGAAAACAAAGTCCCTAATGATGAAGGCACCCTTGCAGAGTCATATGACGATTATAAGCTTGGGGACGTTGTGGGCGGAGCAAACTTTACATATGTAGAAAAGAAGAACACTTCAAATGATATTTCTAACCCTGACAAAACAGCAGGCTCTCAGGCTTCAAAGAATTATAATACCGATTCGTCAACAAATCCGTCAACAGGTGCGGCGGCAGGCGTTACAGCCGCAATAATAGCCGCTGGAGCAGGTTTGGCGATATGTGCAAAGCGTAAAAAGAAGTAGTCTTTTCAGCCTAACATATGCAGAGGTGAACAGCGTTCACCCGTATATTGGCATATTATCTGCGTGCTGAATATTTTATCACCGTACCCTCTCGTGGTGCGGTGATTTTTTTGCATAAGCCGTCCTTTGTCCGCATAACTTGTACAAAGGACAAAAACTAGGAGGGCGGATATATGTTCAGAAGATTGCAGAATATTTTGTGCTGTGTGGTGATAGCAGGCTTTGCGGCAGTGTGCTGGTATGGCAAAAACAACGGCGAAGCCGTCATGACAGGTGGGACGGTGAAAACGACCATGGATAAGCCTGTGGTGGTCATCGACCCAGGTCACGGTGGTATGGACGGAGGCTGTGTTTCTGTTGACGGCACACCTGAAAAGGGGATAAACCTTGCGGTGGCGGAAAGCCTCCGTGACGGTCTGAAGCTTCTCGGCTATGATGTTGTTTGCACCCGTGAAAGCGATATATCTATCTATGACAAAGGCACAGAGGGGCTTGGGGAGCAGAAAAAGTCCGATATGAAAAACCGCCTTGCCATATTCTCAAAATATTCCGAGGGCATATCAGTTTCTATACACCAAAATCAGTTTACCGACAGCCGCTACAGCGGTGCGCAGATGTTCTATTCTAAAGACAATGCCGAGGGTGAAAAGCTTGCGGGAGTGATGCAAAAGCAGTTCGTTTCCCTTTTACAGCCTGACAATACCAGAGAAATTAAGCCGGTAGGCGACGAGCTTTATCTGCTTAATAATACCAAAAATCCTGCGGTTATGATAGAGTGCGGTTTTCTTTCAAACCCTGAGGAGGCTCAGAAATTGGAGAATGAGGACTATCAGCGTCAGGTGGCGTTTACAGTGCTGACAGGTATCAGCGAATATAGACTTATGCAGAAATAGTCCATTGGTGCGGCGGCAGTGAGAAAACACTGTCCGTCGTTTTTTGTTTGTAAAACGTTACATAAATTGCTTGACTTTTAAAAGGGGATATTGTATAATATAATAGTGTATTTATAGCATAGTATATTTTTTAACTTTTTCCTGTCATAAATTCTGGCAGGAGAATAAATAAAGGTGGATTGAAACATGGGATTATTTGATAAAATATTCGGCAACTATTCTAAAAAAGAGCTTGCCAAGATCGAGCCTATAAAGAATAAGGTACTCGAGCTTGAAAGTAAGTATGCCGATATGTCTGACGAGGAGCTGGGCGGACAGACTGCCATTCTGAGGGGCAAGCTGGACGAGCTTTCAACTCTTGATGACGTTCTTCCTGACGCTCTTGCGGTTTGCCGTGAAGCTGCGTTCAGAGTGCTTGGCAAAAAGCCTTACCCTGTTCAGATAATCGGTGCTATCGTTCTTCATCAGGGACGTATCGCCGAAATGAAAACAGGTGAAGGTAAAACTCTCGTTGCTTGTCTGGCGGCTTATGCTAACTCCCTTACAGGAAATGGCGTTCACGTTGTAACAGTAAACGACTATCTTGCTAAGTTCCAGTCTGAGGAAATGGGCAAGGTGTTCCACTTCCTGAACACTTCTATCGGCGTTGTGCTCACAGGCATGAACAAGGAGCAGAAGAGGGAAGCTTATAACGCCGATATTACATATGGTACAAATAACGAGTTCGGATTTGATTACCTCCGTGACAACATGGTTATCTATAAGAAAGATAAGGTTCAGAGAGAGCACGCTTTCGCTATCGTGGACGAGGTGGACTCTATCCTCATAGACGAAGCAAGAACTCCGCTTATCATTTCAGGTCAGGGCGACAAGTCAACAAAGCTTTATTCACTTGCTGACAGATTTGCAAAGACCCTGAAGCCTGTTACAGTTGTTGAAATGGACGATAAGGCAGATAACGACCTTCTGGACGGTGACTATATCATCGACGAAAAGGCTAAGACCGCAACTCTTACAAAGAGCGGTGTTAAGAAAGCAGAAAAGGCGTTCAACGTTATAAACCTTATGGACGCTGATAATATGACCCTTGCCCACCACATCAATCAGGCTATCAAGGCAAACGGCGTTATGAAAAAGGATATCGACTACGTTGTTAAGGACGGAGAAGTTCTTATCGTAGACGAGTTCACAGGCCGTATCATGCAGGGTAGACGTTTCAATGACGGTCTGCATCAGGCTATCGAAGCAAAAGAGGGCGTTGAGATAGCAAGAGAGTCAAAGACTATCGCTACTATAACATATCAGAACTACTTCCGTCTGTATGGCAAGCTGTCAGGTATGACAGGTACTGCACTTACTGAGGAGGACGAGTTCAGAGAGATCTATAAGCTCGACGTTATCGAGATACCGACAAATAAGCCTGTTATCAGAATTGACCACCCAGACGTTGTTTTCAAAACAGAAAAGGGCAAGTTCAATGCCGTTATCGAGCAGGTGATAGAGTGCCATAAAAAGGGACAGCCTGTCCTCGTTGGTACTGTTTCCGTTGAGAAGTCAGAGTATCTTTCAAGACTGCTGAAAAATAAGGGCATCAAGCATGAAGTGCTTAACGCCAAGCACCATGACCGTGAGGCTATGATAGTTGCACAGGCAGGTAAATACGGTGCTGTTACTATCGCTACTAACATGGCAGGACGTGGTACTGATATCATGCTTGGCGGTAATGCTGAGTATAAGTCCCTTGCAGACCTCCAGAAAATGGGCTATTCTGAGGAAGTGGCTGTCGAGGCAGCAGGCTTCTCAAATACTCAGGACGAGGAAGTTCTGGCTGCAAGAGCAGAGTATAAGAAACTCTATGCAAAGTATTCAGAAGAGGTAAAGGAGCTTGCAGAAAAGGTTAGAGAAGCAGGTGGACTTTATATCATCGGTACAGAAAGACACGAGTCAAGACGTATCGACAATCAGCTCAGAGGACGTTCAGGCCGTCAGGGCGACCCGGGCGAAAGCACATTCTTCCTCTCACTTGAAGACGACCTTATGAGAATTTTCGGCGGCGAGAGAATAACAGCTATGATGGACACTCTCAAAGTTGACGAGAATACTCCAATACAGTCAAAAATGCTCACGGGTGTTATCGAGTCCTCACAGAAGAAGATAGAGGGCAGAAACTTCAACATCAGAAAGAACGTCCTTAACTACGATGACGTTATGAACACACAGCGTGAGATAATCTATAAGCAAAGACAGCAGGTGCTTGACGGAGAGGATCTCCATGACAACATTCTCGGCATGATAAAGGAGTTTGTTGAGGATTCTGTAAATATGTATATCACTGACGAGGACGTTCAGGATAACTGGAACCTGCAGGGTCTTAAGGACAGACTTATGGGCATAATCACAGTTGAGGACGACTTCAACTATACCCCACAGGAGCTTGACGAGATAACAAAGAAGGATATAATCGACCTCCTTGAAGACAGAGCTTTGAAGATATACGCAAAGCGTGAGGAAGACCTTGGTCAGGAACTTCTCCATGAGATAGAAAGAGTCGTTTTGCTTAAAGTTGTGGATACAAAGTGGATGGCACATATCGACGATATGGACGAGCTGAAAAAGGGTATCGGTCTGCGTTCATACGGTCAGAAGAACCCAGTAGTTGAGTATCGTATGGAAGGTATGGATATGTTCGACGATATGGTCGCATCTATCCGTGAGGACACTGTAAGAATGTTGTTCACCATTCAGGTAAGAAAGAACAGCGCCGCTCCAAAGAGAGAGGACGTTCTCAAGCCGGGCGAGCATCATAACATGACCGTAAGAAAGGCTAAGAAGCCGGGCAGAAACGATCTTTGCCCATGCGGAAGCGGCAAGAAGTATAAGAACTGCTGCGGTGCCGGAAACGGTGTACAGGCTGACGAAGCCGAGCAGGCAGAGAATAGCTCTGACAGCTCTGAGAAATAAAAACAATATGCAGGACGGTGAAAACAGCCGTCCTGTTTTGGATATAAGAATAATAGGAGTGTAGTGAAATGTCAACAGCATTTAAAAGTGCAGATATACTTCTGCCTAAGAACGCCGATATGTCAAAATGGGCAGTGGTTGCCTGCGACCAGTATACCTCTGAGCCTGAGTATTGGGCTGACGTGGAAAAGATAACAGAGGGTGCAAAAAGCGCACTTAACCTTATCCTGCCTGAGGTCTATCTGGAGGACGATAACGTTGATGAAAGAATAGCCGACATACATAAGAATATGGACAGCTATATCAGCGAGGGCGTTTTTGAAGAGTATAAGGACGCTATGATATACGTTGAAAGAACACAGTCTGACGGAAAGGTCAGAGCGGGCATTGTTGGCGCTATCGACCTTGAAGAGTATGACTACCGCAAAGGCTCGAAGTCTGCCGTAAGAGCAACAGAAGCCACAGTTGTGGAGAGAATACCGCCTAGAATAAAGGTAAGACGTGGCGCACCTGTTGAGCTGCCGCATATCATGATACTCGTTGACGATACAGAAAAAAGCGTTGTTGAGCCGCTTGAAGCTCACAAGGGAGAAATGAAAAAGCTCTATGACTTTGACCTTATGAAAAAGGGTGGTCATATCGCAGGCTATCTTATTGAAAAGCCTATGCAGGAAAAGATAATAGCCGCACTTGAAAAGCTTGGTGATATCGACGCTTTCAATACAAAGTATGGTCTTAAGGAAACTTCACCTCTTGTCTACGCAATGGGTGACGGCAACCATTCTCTCGCTACTGCAAAGGAATTTTACGAGGAGCAGAAGAGAGAGAACCCTGATAAGGACATGAGCAATGCTCTTTGCAGATATGCCCTTGTGGAGATAGTGAATCTTCATTCACATGCACTTGAATTTGAAGCTATCCATAGGATAGTTACAGACGTTGACACAAAGGCTCTTATGAGCGAAATGACAGCGGCTCTTGAGCTTTCTGAGGAAAGGTCAGAGCAGGCAATAGTTGTCTGCGACAATGGCACGGAAAAGACTCTCTATATACATAAGCCAACTTCAAAGCTCACTGTCGGCTCATTGCAGAATTTCCTTGACAGCTATATCAAGGAAAAAGGCGGCAAGGTGGACTATATCCACGGTGCAGAGGTCATAAGAGAGCTTTCCGCAAAGGAAAATTCCATAGGCTTTATGCTCCCTGACATGGGCAAGGAAGAGCTTTTCCCTACAGTTATCGTTGACGGCGCACTGCCAAGAAAAACGTTCTCCATGGGTCATGCCGAGGATAAGAGATTTTATGTTGAGGCAAGGAAAATATTGAAATAGAAACATTAAAGAAATACTGAAATAGAAAAATCGTAGACAATATATTTTAAAAGGAGTTTTTACGATGATAATTGAAGAAGTCAAAAAGGAACTTACAGGACATATCATTCCCTTCTGGAACAAGCTGAGAGATGATGAGAACGGTGGATTTTACGGTTTTATGAGCTATGACCTCAAGCTGGATAAGCAGGCTGATAAGGGCGTTATCCTCCACGCAAGAATACTTTGGTTCTATTCAAAAGCGTATATCACTCTGGGCGATAAGACACTTCTTGACAACGCACGCCACGCTTACGAGTTTATCAAAAACCACTGTATTGACTATGAGTACGGCGGAGTTTATTGGATGATGAACTATAAGGGCGAGCCTGCCGACACTATGAAGCATACATACAACATCGCATTTGCTATCTATGCATTGTCATGCTACTATAACGCAAGCGGAGATAAGGAAGCTCTGGAGCTTGCCTATAAGCTTTTCCACGATATCGAGAACAACACTCTCGATGAGTACGGCTACAGAGAAGCTTTTGACAGACAGTGGAATTTGGTATCAAATGACGCTCTTTCTGAGAATGGCTTGCATGCTGATAAGACCATGAACGCTATCCTCCACCTTATCGAAGCTTATACCGAGCTTTATAAGGCAGACCACAACGAGGAAGTTGCTAAAAGGCTTAAATTCCAGCTTGGTCAGATGAGAGATATTGTTTATACTCCTGAAACTAACGCTCTGAAAGTTTTCTTTGTCACAAAGTTCGACCTTGTGGGAGATATACATTCATTTGGTCACGATATCGAAGCAACATGGCTTATGGATCTTGCCTGCGATACTCTTGGCGACGAGGAGCTTAAAAAGCAGTTTGCTGAAATGGATCTTAAGATCTCTCATAATATCCAGAATATCGCTCTTGATAACGGCGCACTGAACAACGAGCGTGAGAACGATAAGATAGACAAGAAGCGTGTATGGTGGGTAGAGGCCGAGTCTGTTGTTGGCTTCATCAACGCTTATCAGCACAGCGGAGAAAAGAAGTTCCTTGAAAGTGCAAGAAGTGTGTGGGAATATATCAAGGCTGAGATAATCGACAAGAGAGAAGGCTCAGAGTGGTATGCCGAGGTTTCCTATGACCATAAACCCCACGATTGGAAAGAGATAGTAGGTCCATGGAAATGCCCTTATCATAACGGCAGAATGTGCATGGAAGTCATCAACAGAGGCGTGGACTTCTGATGTTCAGGTATGAAACACACCTGCATACCGCCGAGGGAAGCGCCTGTGCCTCTGCAAGCGGAGCAGAGCAGGCAAGGCGTTATAAAGCCCTTGGCTATGACGGGATCATCGTCACCGACCACTTTTTCAACGGCAACTGTGCTGTCACCAACTTTGACAGTTGGGAGGACAGAGTGAACAAGTTCTGCAAGGGTTATGAGAATGCCAAAGAGGAGGGTGACAAGATAGGTCTGAAAGTGTTTTTCGGTCTGGAGTATTCCTACTTCGGTGCAGACCTTTTGACCTATGGTATCGACAAGGACTTTCTTCTTGCCAATGATAACATAAGTGATATAAGCTTTTATCAGTTTGCTGACAGAGTGCATAAAGCAGGTGGCGTGTTAGTCCATGCCCACCCTTTTCGTGAGGCAGATTGGTATATTCATGAAATAAAGCTCCTGCCAAAGTGGATAGACGGCGTTGAGGTCTATAACAGCGGCAACGGCAAAGAGGTCTATAATCAGCGTGCAAAATGGTATGCCGAGCAGTTCGGCTTTGCACAGACGGGCGGTACGGACAATCACCACCTGTGGGTGGAGGACAGCCGTATCAGCGGTGTTGCAACTGACGAGCCGATCAATTCCATAGAAGATTACATAGAATTTCTCCGTGACGGAAAGCTTACCCCGATAATTCCGGAAAAGCCGGCTGAAACATAAAACATAAATAAAAACTTCAATGACATTTTTTGCCATTGAAGTTTTTTTACTATGAAATTTTGCTTTCATTTACCGAAACATCGTCGGAATAAGATTCCGATTCAGCGGCAGAATCGTCGGGAACACGAATGTAAGTATCTACGGCGACGAATGTGTTTTCATCAACATAATTAAATGCTAAAGCGAAAGCATTTTCATGTTTTCCATAGTCAAATTCAATTAGTATCTGATCTCTTGCTTCGTGATAGGTTTTAATAGTATATGTTCTGGTTTCAGACCACATTTTTATCGTATCCTGCTTTGCGGTCTCGTCATAAAACGTAAACAGCTTATTGCAAAGATATTCCGAATCTCCGCTGTATTTCAGAGTGTTGTTTTCTCCTATTATAAAATAATCTTTGCTTGTATCTCCGTTTGGATAATATTTTCCCATATTCAGCGTTGGTTCCTGATAGGTATCGTCATGGGGACAGCTGTAGTTAAAGGTATTTATTCCGCTTTCATCATCTTCAGGTTCATCAGAAGAAACTATGTTCTTTAAGCAAGTGATCCAGAAAAACAATACAAATAATCCGGCTAACACAAGCCAAACGG